>CAZYLX010001049.1:0-1500 GCA_964648595.1 uncultured Acidimicrobiaceae bacterium | reverse complement strand
ATCGCCTTCGGCCAGATGACCAGAGCCCCTTCGTCGTTGAGCCAGCGTTGGCCCACCCGGGGCGTGCGGACCAATCAGCTCAACCACCCCCGATCTTGTGTCGAAGACCTGGGGGACATCCCCAATGTGGTGGTGCACATGATCTGCGAACGTTGCCGTCATCACCAGTAGCTCGGAAGGAGCTCGCGATGGCCATGTTCACACCACCCGCCACATCCACGGTCGCCGGCTGCGTCGCCGACGCCCGTTCATCCTCAGCCGGTGATGCGTATCTGTCGCAGACTCACTGCGTCGACTGGTTGCTCGATTGCTACAACGCTGCGGTGCGCCCTTCGGTGCGAGCGGTGCTGCTCGAGAAGCTGAGCGAGTTCAGCCACGTCAATCTGCTTACAGCTGCCGACTTTTTCGGAGCTCTCGATCAGGTGCAACTCGCTCTTCAGGTCGACGCGGCGTTCGATCATCTCGAAGTCGGCACCTGACGCTCGGCAGGCCACGCGGATCGGCCGTTGGAACGGCGGGAGACACCAGCAGTACGGTCATCGTCATGTCCAAGCCGCTGGCCAGCGATTTCATCGACATCGATCTCTTCGATCCCGCTGTCTTCGGCAACGGCATTCCCTACGAGGCGTTTGCTGAACTGCGTGCTCACGCGCCGGTGAGCTTCCACGAAGAGAAGCCCCGACGCCCCGGTGGGCGGCCCGGCCCCGGATTCTGGTGCCTGACGCGCCATGCCGACATCCACTTTGCTTCTTGCCATCCCGAGCTCTTCTCGTCCTACCTCGGTGGGTTCACTTCCGCCGACATCAGCGGGGCCGTTCTCGACGAAACGAGGCTCAACCTGATGGGCATGGACCCGCCGGAGCACACGGCCCTACGCCGTGCGATTCGAGAACCGTTCAGCCCGCGGATGGTTGCATCGCTTGCCCCGTCGATCGAAGGATTCGCCCGTCGAGTGATTGACGACGTCATCGGAGACTCGGCTCCCGGTGACACTCTCTCGTTCGACTTCGTGGCTGAGGTCGCCGCTGAGCTTCCGCTGCTCGTCCTGGCCCACCTGCTAGGGGTTGCCGAAGAGGATCGAGGATTGTTCTTCGATTGGAGCAATCAGATCATCGGGAACCACGACCCCGACTTCGGGGGCACGCTGGCTGACTTCCTGCGAGCGAAAGACGAGATCTTCGCCTACGCCCGGGAGATCACGAATGCCAAGCGGGCCGATCCGGCAGACGACCTCATTTCGCATGTGATCGCCGCCGAGATCGACGGGGAGCCGCTCGACGATCAGACCATCGTGATCCTGTGGTTCCTCCTGCTGATCGCCGGCAACGAGACGACTCGAAGCTCGCTCACAGGAGCCATGGAAATGCTGTCGACGCATCCTGAACAGCGAGCATTGCTGATGTCGGATCTCGATACTCACCTGGCGCCGTTTGTCGAAGAGATGCTGCGAATGACAAACCCGGTCCTCCACTTCCGCCGAACGGCGACGCAGGACATCGA
>CAZYLX010001048.1:0-1503 GCA_964648595.1 uncultured Acidimicrobiaceae bacterium | reverse complement strand
GACCGAGCGCGGTACCGACAGGCGGGGCCGGCGACGCTGCGCCCGCCTGGATCTGAATCTTGACGAGCGCCATTACTTGCTTCTTGGCCATGGGAACAATGCCTTCGATCGGGTGCGCGGACGATGGTCCGCGTCAAGAGCGACTGGAAATGATAGCGGGGCCGACCGCGAAGCGGTGCGGTCCGTTGCCGACCGTGAGGTCGACCAAGCGGATCGTCAGGATCGAACCGAGGTCAGACCTTGCCGACCTGTGCAAACTCGAGTTCCACCGGAGTCTCACGACCGAAGATGTTGACGAGCACCTTGACCTTGAGTTGGTCTTCGTTGATCTCGACGATCTCGCCCTGGAAGTCCGCGAACGGGCCTTCCTTGACCCGAACGGTTTCGCCCATGTCGAATTCGAGGCGAGCACGACCCTTACGAGTGGTGTCTTCGCCGTCTTCTTTCACGGCAAGGAAGTTCTCGACATCACGGCGGGGCAGCGGCGATGGCTTGTTGCCAGCCCCGACGAAGCCGGTGACACCAGGTGTGTTGCGAACCACGAACCACGAATCGTCGTCGAGGCGCAGCCGGCACAGGAGGTAGCCGGGGAAAACCTTCTTCTGTACGACGACTTTCTTGCCGTTCTTGAATTCGACGACGTCCTCCATCGGGATGACGACTTCGTAGATCCGCTCCTCCATGTTCATGGACGAGGTTCGAGCGACGATGTTCGATCGGACCTTGTTCTCGTACCCGGATTGCGTGTGCAGGACGTACCAGCGACCGGGACGGTCGTAAGGCGAAATGACTCGAGGCGCCGCAGGCTCTTCCTCTTCAACTACTTCGGCAGCAGCGTCTTCGGTCGCAGCGTCTTCGGCTGGCGCGTCGTCGGTTGTCGCAGCATCTTCGGCTGGCGCGTCGTCGGTTGTCGCAGCATCTTCGGCTGGCGCGTCGTCAGCTGGAGCCTCGGACGATGCGTCCTCGACCGGAGCGTCCTCAGAGACCGCCTCCGCAACGACAGCGTCGTCGGCGGGAGCATCCACATCTGGCGCGTCGCCTTCAGTGGCGATGGGGGAATCAGCAGTGGTCATGATGCGAGCCTCAAGAGACGAAGGATGCTTTCACCGAATGCATAGTCGAGCCCGGCGATGAACATGGTCATGATCACGAGCGTCGACATCACCACGATCGTGTAGTTGATCGTTTCCCGGCGGGTAGGCCAGTTGACGCGACGCAGTTCGGAGCGAACCTCGCGAATGTATTCGACGGGGCCAACACGTTCGGGTGGTGCTGATGAGCGAGGATCACGACGTGCCCGAACGGCGTTGCCGTCGGCGTCGATTTGACCTTGCTTTTGCAGCATGCGCCGTTGTTCACGGTTCATCGCCATGGAAATGCCTTGTCGTGATGGAGAGTGTGACGTTCGATGTGGAGCGGATCGATCGTCCGAAGGCCGATCGACGACACGCCTGGCAGGGCAGGAGGGACTCGAACCCCCAACCCCCGGTTTTGGAGACCGGT
>CAZYLX010001047.1:0-1505 GCA_964648595.1 uncultured Acidimicrobiaceae bacterium | reverse complement strand
CGAGCGGCAGCCTCGGCGGCGAGGGAGAGCGCACCAGGCATACCTGGCTGGCCGCCGATCGCCAAAACGGCGCGCTGCCACTTGTGCGCTGATCGCCGGGCCATCGGCCAACGTTCGAGATCGGCATCGGTCATGAGCTGGATCGCAGGCCTGCCGACATCGAGCCCGATGTCTGCAACCTCGACGACACCGGCGTGTTCGACGCCGGCTCCGAGCAGTAGCCCGGGCTTCCGCGCAGCAAACGTGATCGTCGTGTCGGCGCGGACAGCGTCACCCAGGACTTCACCGGTCAGGCCATCGATGCCTGAGGGAATGTCGATTGCGAGTACGAGTCGTGCGTCGGCCCTCGGAGGGGTGAAGGGGCGGCGGAGGCCGGTGCCGACACAACCATCGATGACCAGATCCGGAAGGTGACGGGGAGCCTGGTCCGCTGTCAGGACCTCGCATCGCACGCCACGACGTTCCAAGACCGAGGCCGCGACCCGGCCGTCAGCACCGTTGTTGCCCTTGCCGGCGAAGACGACGACTCGACGGCCATACGCACCGCCAAGCATTCGTGTGGCGCACTGAGCGACTGCGTGGCCGGCCCGTTGGATCAATACATCCACGGACTCGGGAGCCGCCGCATCGACCGCGGCCATCTCGGCCGGGGTCACGACAGGTTCCATCACACCAGTTTGCCAGCAACCTGGCGGTCCGTGCTCAGAGCATCGCGTCGAGGGCGGCGCTCAGTTGCCCTTCCTCGAGATGGACACCGCCGACGACCGTGAGACCGATGATCACCGGTTCGGTCCGGCACCAGCCGAGGATCCGGGACCGTTCGTCGTCGAAGCCTTCCCACTCAGGCTCTTGAAGTTGACTGGTCACGACGGCGGCAAGATGGCCCGCCGCCGGACCATCGAGATCATCGAGCCAGACGCCGAGCCACCGAATCTGGGGGACGCCAAGCCGGCAGAGACACGCCAACACCAAACCAGGGCCGTGTTCGGGTTCGATTGCTGTTCTCGTCCACAACCACCACGTGTCGATGACGTCCTCGATCGCGGCGCGTTGATTCGCTGGCCAAGTCGTCCAATCAGCCTCACGGAGCAAGTCGAAAGGCTCGGTGATGGCCACTCGTTCGAGACCGCCGCCGATGGCCAGCTCGAGCAAGCGGGGAATCGCCTCGACGAGCTCTCCGGAGCGAGCTCGTGCCAAGGCGGCATCATCGGGCAGCTCGGGGAACAGGCTCTCTCGATCGCCCAACACGCTCCAGAGCCGGTCGACGGAAGCCCCCAACTCGCCACTGAGCGGGATCATTCGGCCAGCCCGACGACAACGGCACACGCCACCGAATCGCTGTGCGACAGCGTGAGCAACCACGAGGCAATGCCAAGTTCTGCCGCCCGGTCGGCAGCGCGTCCGGTGACGATCAACACCGGCTCGCCCGAGGCACGCTTGCCAACGGCGAGGTCGACGAAGTCGGCGCGGGACTGGTCGTGGAGGTGTGGGGCGAAAGCGGCGAC
>CAZYLX010001046.1:0-1506 GCA_964648595.1 uncultured Acidimicrobiaceae bacterium | reverse complement strand
CAGTGTCACAGAACAAGCGGTTCACGATCACACCACCACCTGCATCCCACACGGCGGCTGCCACCATGCCGCCGGGGCGGGTCACCCGGAGCAACTCGTCGACTGCGAGCACCGGGTCTGGAACGAAGTGCAGCACGAGCAGGGACAGGCTCTGGTCGAACACGCCGTCGGAGAAGGGCAACCGTGCACCATCGGCAACAAGGAACTGACAACCCTCGCCGCTGTTTTGACGGGCGTAGTCGACGTAGGTCTCGGAATAGTCCAGCCCCACGACTGAACTCCCGTGTTTGCGCCGGACGATCTCGGCGGTCAGACTTCCTGTTCCACAGCCCATGTCGAGGACGGACTCGCTGGCGTCGACACCCGCGAAATCGGCGAAGAGGCGAGCGAGTCGCTGACTCCAACGACCCATCTGGCGTTCGTAGCCTGCTCCGTCACGAGCAACGAAATTCGATCCGCTGATCACATCAGCTTCAGGTGGTCCATCGGATCACCCTATTCTTCTGACGCACCTCGGCCGACCCTCCGGTGCGCCGGCCACATCCGCTTTCGATGCTTTCGCCGGGCACGATCATGACCTTGGCCTCTACTGTCTCGGTTGCGCCCGCTGATATTATCCCGAGAGGTGAACCCGCATGACCGATCAGAGTCAGAGCCAGTCCGACGCGCTGCAGGCAGCTGCAGCCAAGCGGATCGAACTCAAACAGGCCGTATCGCAGGTGGAAGTTGCCGCCGCGTCTCCATCGGCCGAGGTCGGCTGGCGCACGAGGCTCATAGGCGAATTGGAGAATCTCCGACTGGCCCTGCTGGAACACGTCGAAGAGGTCGAAGCAGAGGACGGGCTACTGGCCGAGATGATCGCGCAAGCCCCACGCCTGGCGAATCAGATCGCCAGTGTTCGCGACGAGCACCCCGATCTCTGCAGCCAGGTCGACCAGACCATTCTCGACGTGAGAAACAGTGAAGACGTGATCGATCTCCGAAGCGGAGTCCTCGACACGTTGACCGCCGTCGCCCGGCATCGCCAACGGGGAGCTGATCTGGTGTACGAGGGCTACAGCGTCGACATCGGTGGCAGCTAGGTCGCTGACCCGCACACGCGCTGTTGGAGTGAGCCCTCAGCTTCGACCCGCGCCGATCCTCGTGCGGTTGGAGTGACCAGCTCGGGCTAGCGTCGGTCATGGTTTTGTTGCGACAACTGGCGATCTGGGTCGATGGCCGACGTCGAGTCGTCGCGGTGGTTCTCATTGGTTGGATCGCTCTTGTTGTCACCGGTGCCGGCCAGAAATCGGAGATCTCCGGTCGGTTTGCCATTCCCGATCTGCAGGTGATCCTCGTCTCGGCCATGGGCCTCCTCGCACTGTGCGGCCTGGTGATGTTGCCGTTCTTGATCGGTGAACAAGATCGTCAGCTGCTCTCGCGACCCGTTCACCGGATTCGGGGCCTGATCGTCGTCACCGTCCTCATCGTTGTGGTCGCCCTCGCCGTCGGTCCCCAGGAGTTTCT
>CAZYLX010001045.1:0-1507 GCA_964648595.1 uncultured Acidimicrobiaceae bacterium | reverse complement strand
TGACCTCGACGTACCAAGACGAGATCGCCTTGTAGATGATCGGGGTGTCGGTGCGCCAGCAGTGCGGATAGTTGTGTTCGTACGTGTCGTGGCGAACGACGCGCTCGATCTCCTTCAAGTGCCGGATGATCAGCGGGTTTGCGTCGAAGACATTTGCACCCACCCATTCCGACACCGGCTCGGTGAACCGACCCTGGTCGTCGACGGGTACAGCGGATCCGATCTCGATGCCATTGGCCTCGCAGACCTGCTGGTCGTCCTCGCCGAACCCGGGGGCCATGTGGACGATTCCGGTGCCCTCGCTGGTGTCGACGAAGTCGGCTTGCAGAACACGGAACGCTGGTGATGTGCGCTCCGGGTCCGCACGATCAGCGAAATAGGAAAACAACGGCGCGTAGTTGCGCCCGACAAGCGTCTTGCCGAGCACCGTGTCGACCACCTCGGCCGATCCGAGCTGTGCGCGGTAGCTCTCGACCGCGTCCGTTCCGACAATCACGCGGTGCCCGTTCAGCTCGTCTGCACCGTCGGTCACGTCGAGGATGGCGTACTCGATCTCGGGTCCGACAGCGAGTGCGAGGTTGCTCGGAAGGGTCCA
Source organism: uncultured Acidimicrobiaceae bacterium (assembly GCA_964648595.1). GTDB lineage: Bacteria > Actinomycetota > Acidimicrobiia > Acidimicrobiales > SZUA-35 > SZUA-35. The sequence goes on along the minus strand of CAZYLX010001045.1, from coordinate 912 downwards.
TGGCGTGGTCGTCCATGCCAGGATCTTGGTGATCGTCGTTGCTTCGTCGGTCGGGAGGAGGTCGAACGCGACCGTGACCGCAGGGTCCTGTCGAGGCCGAGTTGCGTCGTCGAGACGGATCTCGAAATTCGACAGCGGCGTCTCGGCTCCCCAGGAATAGGGCATGACCCGGTAGGCCTCGTAGATGAGGCCCTTGTCGTGGAGCTGCTTGAAGGCCCACATGACTGACTCCATGTAGGAAGCGTCCATGGTCTTGTACGTGTTGTCGAAATCGACCCAACGAGCCTGGCGGTCGACGGTGGACTCCCACTCGCCGGCGTAGCGCATCACCGAAGTCCGGCATGCATCGTTGAACTTCGCGATTCCGTACTCGGTGATCGCGGCCCGTCCCGTGACGCCGAGTTGCTTCTCGGTCTCCATCTCCGCAGGGAGACCGTGACAGTCCCAACCGAATCGACGCTCGACCCGCCGGCCCTTCATGGTCTGGTAGCGGGGGACAAGGTCCTTCACATATCCGGTCAGCAGGTGGCCGTGGTGGGGGAGTCCATTCGCGAACGGAGGACCGTCGTAAAAAACGAACTCGCTGTTGAGCGGTCGCTGATCAACCGATGCCTCGAAGGTTTCTTCCGCCGCCCACCGAGCGAGAATTCGTTGCTCGATAGCGGGAAAGTCCGCTCGAGCTGGAACCTCGGGATAGGGCAGCGACAAGGGCTCAGACATGGCGTTGAAGCGTATCGCCAGCTGGCAGTTGGAGGGCTGATGTCAGCGGAAGTGAAGGGTGGGTGATGTTGGCCCGCGACCGACGTACACTCTGGCGCCCGAGCCGTCCGGCCATTGTCGTGTTCGGGGTGAGGTCGCTGACCGTCGACAGAAAACGGGGGCATCTCGGTGGCGAAGAAGTCAGCGGCAACG
>CAZYLX010001044.1:0-1510 GCA_964648595.1 uncultured Acidimicrobiaceae bacterium | reverse complement strand
TAGGCCTGGGGGAGCATCCTGCGGATCGAACTGGAACACGGGCATCAACTCGACTGCGGTGATCCCCAGCTTCTGTAGATAGGGGATCTTCTCGATGATGCCTGCATAGGTGCCCCGCTTGACCGGATCCAACCCGCTGCTGGGATGGGCGGTGAACCCTCCGACGTGTATCTCGTAGATCACCGTCTGGACGAACGGATGGCCGAGTGGCTGGTCGCCCTCCCAGTCGTAGGTCCCTACATCAGCGACCACACTCTTGATGGCGAAGGGATCGTTGCGCCCCGTCCGAGCGGCCGCGGCGCGTCGATAGTCGCGGGGGATTGCCACGGCCCGTCCATACGGGTCGAGCAACGTTTTTTCGCCATCGAACCGTAGTTCTCCAAGTGGATCGGCGGGACCCTGGGCGCGGTAGGCATAGAGCTGTCCGGGTGTGATTCCCGGGACGAAGACATGCCAGTAGTGGTACGACCGATGGAGGTGGGGGTCGAGGTTGATCAGCTCACTTGGTTCGGGGTCGTCTACGCCGTCGTAAAGGGCCAGTGCCACGGCCTCGGCGCTCCTGGAGAAGACACTGAAGTTGACTCCGTCGGGCTTCACCACCGACCCCAACGGATCGGGGCGACCAGCGCGAATCTCAATCATGGCGAGCGACCTCCAAGGCACCATGATGCCCTCTGCCGTCGAGCTTACGGAAACAGATCCGGTCAGAGGCAAGAAACGCTCGGGCCACGATCGCCCATATCGCTCATCAACTGGGAAATCGTTGCGGATGATATGTCACAGATCGGAACGCCAGAGTCGACGCCATCACCCAATGGGTCCAAGACACAGCCCACACCCGATTCCGAATCAACGGAGACAACGCCACCGTCGACGCCGAAGGGATCGCCGCGGCGACGTTCCGGCAACGCTCCTCACGCGCCCTCGACCCACAACTGCACACCCACATCGTTGTGCCGAACCGGGTCCTCTCGCCCGACGGACGATGGCTCGCCCTCGACGCCCTCGACGCCCGCTCCCTGAAACTGGATCAGCGGACAGCGTCGGCGATTTATCACGCCACTGCTCACGAAGGAGTGAGGCCGCCACGGCCGCGCGAGTCGATCGAGAACGGCACGTCCGCGAGTGTTCACCAGCTCAAGGCAGTTCGATCGCTGGCCGTGATCGTCGCCCTCGCCGCGATCGGGCCCGGGCGAGCTTGTGACTCACCCGATCGCTCATCAGTTGCTCACGCCACGGCGACCGACGGTGCGGCTAGCGGGCAGCCGTTCGGAGCGTCTCGAAGATCGATGCGAGATTGACACCGTGACCGGCCGAGGCTGACTCGTCGAACACCCGAAGCGCTGCGTCGACGAGAAGACCTGACCCAGACGATCGGCCAACCGATCCCCCACCTCGACGTCTCAATCCGCGACACCACGACGACTTCGATTCTGCCAATCAGCGAACAGGGCGAGATTTGCGTGCGCTGTTACTCGGTGATGCTGGGCTACAAGGGCCAGTTCAAGAA
>CAZYLX010001043.1:0-1518 GCA_964648595.1 uncultured Acidimicrobiaceae bacterium | reverse complement strand
GGGAATGGGTGTGCTGGTCCATCCTCGCTTCGACGATCCGCTGGAGGCCAACAACGGCGTGGCCACCCTCACCCTCTTGCCCGATGCCGACGACGATGCCAGCCGAGTTGTCATCAACGTGCAGCTCGGCGACGTGAGCGTCACCAACCCGGAGGTTGACTCCGGGGACCTGCCCGAGCAGCTGGTCGTCGTGATCTCTGACGACGGCGACATGAGGATCGAGCGAATCTCTGCCTCGACGTTGGCCGGCCAGGAAGAAGTGCTGGACGACGACGCGGTCGTCGAGTTGGTCGAACAACTCGACGCTGTCGGCCGTCTCTGGCGAGATCGAATCAACGCTGATCTCCCGGATGAACAGCAGGTGCAGATCGTGACGCTCGACTTCGAGTTCAAGACCATGGCCGCCGGCTGGCCGGCGATGGCCGATGGAACCGTTCGTCCTTCCCGATTGGTCGTCAAGCAGGCCCGGAGTCTTGATCCAGGCCTCCGAGGGCTGTCGGCGGACGTCCTGGCACTTGCGGTCCCGAGGGACGTGTTGGCCAGGGCGGTGTTGATCGAGCAGATCTCCTGCCCGAACGGAACCACCGCTATCGAGATCACCACTGATCCGCTGTCGACGCCCGATCTCGGCTTCTCGGTCGATCCGTTGGTCGTGGGCGAGGCACCCGGTTCTCTCGGTGACGACGGGTGTTCGAGAACGGTGCTGATGAGCACGCCCGGTCGACTCCTTGCCGAGTTGCTCGAGTCGGGTCAGGGCCTCGAGATCGGTTGACCCGTTTCAACCGGCGGGTGACGCTGGTCGGTCCTCCTTACTCGGGTACGCCGTAAACACGGAGGAGTTGACCCTCGTCGACGAGGAGGAGTCGACCGTCGGCAACTGCCGCATGGCGGATCCTCGCGTTGCCTAGGCCCTCGAGTTCGCCAGACCAGATCAGCGAACCGCTCGCCTTCGAACGTGCGGTCGCAACGCCGTCGACGAAGAGGTACACGTTGTCTCCGCCGACGACGATGGTGATCGGTCCCGATGATGGGGACCCTGTGGAGGACACCGGTTGCGACCAGAACGTGGAGCCGTCGTCGAGCCGTCGGGCCACGAACGTCGAATCGCCGAAAGCGGTCGTGTAAAAGCTCTCTCCATCGCCGGCCGCACGCAAGCTGACCGACGAGCTGTCGGTCCAGAGCTCCTCACCGGTACGTGCATCGAGCGCCTGGAGATCCGCTCCAATCGTGGAGACCAGTATCACCCCGCCATCGACGAGGAGCAGGATTGTTTCCTCGACGTCACGTGTGCGCCAGAGCTCCTCACCGGTTCGAGCGTCGAGACCGAGTCTGAAATCCTGGTTGTCGACAACGACGACTTCGTCATCGACCACCGTGCGCAGATAGGGGTTTGATGACGTCGCATCCTCGAAGAGCCAGAGGGTTTCGTTGGAGACGACATCCGTGGCCACGATGTAGAGCAGCTCGTCCTCCGCCGTCCGCGCCGTGCCCCAGGCGAAGGCTGTGCCGTTGCGGACC
>CAZYLX010001042.1:0-1520 GCA_964648595.1 uncultured Acidimicrobiaceae bacterium | reverse complement strand
CGATCGCTGCGGTTGCGGCCGGTCTCGCATCCCTCCGGCTCGATCGGATGGATGTGGCCTGAGCCATGCCTTCGTGAGGCCCACACGTGTCCGGAGACGATCTGCGGACAAGTAGCGTTCGATCATGCCGAAGCTCTCGCCACTCGACCTCGTTGCGTTCCTCGACGAACCCGGGCACCTCCTCCGTCTGGCAACAGTCGACGCCGACGGGGCTCCCCGCATTTCGCCGGTCTGGTGCACCCATCGGCCGTCGGCCGAAGGCCTGGGCGCCATCCTCTTCACCCCTCGGGAGCGGTCGGTGTTCTTCGCCAATCTCCGGCGGGATCCCCGCATCGCACTGTCGATCGACGAGGACGCTCTTCCCTACCGAAAGATCTCGGTCCAAGGCCGCGTCGACATCGTGCACGACCTCGGCAACGACGACGCATGGCGGGATGTCTACCGAGAGATCGCCTGCCGGTTCCTCGATGCCGGGGGTGCCGATCGTTACCTGACCGCCACCAATGATCAACCCCGAGCACTGCTCGCTGTCGAACTCGATGAGGCAAAGGTGACGAGCTGGCGCATGCCGGTCGACCAGGAACCTGGCACCGGCATCTGGGCCGCGCAGTACTACGCCGATGGATCTCGCATGCAGCAAAAGCTGTCGTGAAACACCTTCGTCGATGAAACTGAGATCCGAGCACGATGCTGTCATCGGCAAGCTCGCGATCCCAGCGTTGGGGACGCTTGTCGCCGAGCCCCTCTATGTCCTGACCGACACCGCCATCGTCGGCCGGATCGGTACCACCGAACTCGCAGGCCTGGCACTTGCCAGCACCGTCCTGCTCACGGCCCACGCCGTCCTGATCTTCCTTGCCTACGGCACGACCGCTGCGGTGTCACGTCTCATCGGAGCAGGCCAGGTGGGCGAGGCAGCCGACCGTTCGATCCAGGCCCTGTGGCTGGCCGTCGGATTCGGAATTGCGGTCATCGCGCTTCTGAACCTCGTTGGGACGCCGCTGCTCGAGCTGCTCGGCGGAGCGGGTGAAGTGCTCGAAGCGGCCGAGCTCTACCTCGACGTCAGCATCTTCGGCTTTCCGTTCCTGCTCCTGATGATGAGCGCCAGTGGGTCGTTCTATGGTCGACAGAACACGGTCACTCCCTTGGTCTTGGCCGTCGCCGGCGCAAGCGCCAACCTCGCGATCGAAGTCGTCCTCATCTACGGATTCGGATACGGCCTTGGCGCCTCGGCCCTTGCAACCGTGATCGCCCAGGTCGGGACCGCCATCGTCGCCGTGTTTCTCGTTGTCCGCTGGTCGGCCTCAGAGGGCGTCGGCCCCCAGCCGAACTGGAGGACCATGCGAACCCTGCTCAGCGCGGGCAAGGCCTTGGTGGTCCGCACCGTCGCCCTCCGAGGATCGTTCACGCTTTCCGCCGCCGTGGCGGCCCGCATCGGCGTTGCCGAGCTCGCGGCACAGCAGGTCGCGCTGCAGGTATGGGGCACCCTGGCTCTCGCCCTCGATGCCGTCGCCATCGCC
>CAZYLX010001041.1:0-1523 GCA_964648595.1 uncultured Acidimicrobiaceae bacterium | reverse complement strand
TGCGGTCGGCTCGCTCGAACACGACCACGGCGTGACCGGCCCTCGTGAGCTGCTGAGCGGCGGCGAGTCCTGCGGGGCCAGAACCAATGACCGCGACGCTCTTGCCTGTGAGCTTGGACGGCGGGATCGGAACAACCCAACCCTCTTCCCAGGCTTTGTCGATGATGGCGACTTCGATGTTCTTGATGGAGACCGGGTCGGTGTTGATGCCGGCGACACAAGCGCCCTCGCAGGGTGCGGGACAGAGCCTCCCGGTGAACTCCGGGAAATTGTTCGTGGCATGCAGGCGCTCGAGCGCGTCACGCCATTGTTCGCGGTAGACGAGGTCGTTCCAGTCGGGAATCAGGTTCCCGAGCGGACACCCGTTGTTGCAGAACGGAATTCCGCAGTCCATGCATCGTGCTGCCTGATCGATCAGATCAGCCTCGGGAAACGGCTCGTACACCTCTTTCCAATCCCGGAGCCGGACGGGCACGGGTCGGCGGACGAAGTCCTGGCGGTCGTGGATCAGGAAACCCTTCGGATCACCCATTGGTTGCCTCCATGATGGCCTGGATCGGGTCGATGCCGTCTCGCAGCGCGGCCTCCTGGGCCAGAAGGACCCGCTGGTACTCGCGTGGCATGACTTTCACCATGCGAGTTGATTGTTCGTCCCAGGAATCGAGAATGGACGACGCAACGGTCGAGCCAGTCAGCCGTTTGTGCTCCGAGATCATCTCGTGGAGCTCTGCACTGTCTTGATCCTTGACGTTTTCGAGCTCGACCATCTCGCGGTTCACCCTGCTGGCGAACCGGCCGTCGACGTCATAGACGTACGCGATTCCGCCCGACATGCCTGCAGCGAAGTTGCGTCCGGTCATGCCAAGCACGACGGCTCGCCCGCCGGTCATGTATTCGCAGCCGTGATCCCCAACGCCTTCGACTACGGCGACAGCTCCGGAGTTCCTGACGCAGAACCGTTCTCCGACCTTGCCTCGGAAATACGCCTCGCCGCTGGTCGCGCCGTACAACAAGACGTTGCCGGCGATGATGTTCTCCTCGGCAGCGAAGGTCGACGACTGGTGGGGGAAGACGGCAATACGCCCTCCGCTCAGGCCCTTGCCAACGTAATCGTTGGCGTCGCCCTCGAGCCGCAGCGTGATGCCCCTCGGAACAAATGCGCCGAAGGAGTTGCCTGCAGAACCGGTGAACGAGAGATCGATGGTGTCGTCCGGAAGACCAGCACCACCGTGGACCTTGGTGACCTCGTGTCCGAGCATCGTGCCAACGGTGCGGTTGACGTTGCGGATGTCGTAGTGCTTGCCGAATGGTGTGCCGTTGGCGATTGCCTCTGAGCAATCGGCGATGAATGTCATGTCGAGCGCGGCATCGAGGCCGTGGTCCTGATCAGTCACGGCGCGACGTGATGCGGTAGCTGGGATGTCTGGCACGTGCAGGATCGGAGAGAGATCGAGCCCCGATGCTTTCCAGTGGTCGATGGCGGGGCGAGTATCGAGGCACTCGGCCTGGCCGATCGCCTCCTC
>CAZYLX010001040.1:0-1524 GCA_964648595.1 uncultured Acidimicrobiaceae bacterium | reverse complement strand
GGCGGAGGTGGTCGCGGCTGATGCCACGGCTGACGACCAAGTCGCGAGCGCTGCCGTCGGGTGTGATGTCGTGCTCAACCTTGCCGGGATGGACGAGGTCAGCCCCCTGGCGTCATCGGTCGGAGCGTTGCGTGCAGGGTGTCACTACGTGGATGTGAGTGCATCTGCGTCGGCAGTGCAGGCGATGCTCAACCGACATGAGGAGTTCGCCTCGGCTGGATTGTCGTGTGTCCCATCGATCGGTGGGATGCCTGGCCTGGGCGGGATACTGGGCTGCCATGCTGCGTCGTTGCTGGATGTGTGCGACGAAGTGACCGTGAATCTGGGGGTGCCGCTCGCTCGTTGGGGTGACCCGCGGGCACTCAGCGACGCGTATTCCTCCGGTGGTCGCGTACTTCAATCTCACGCCGCTCTGGTGGCAATGTTCGGCCGGCCTGCGCCGGTGCTGCGCGATGGCGCGGTTGAATGGGTACTGCCGTCGGCCAACAAGGTGGTTGTGACATCGGCTGAGGGCTTGTCGTTCGAAGCGATGCCTGTGAGCACACCGGAGGCGTTCACGGTCCCGATGGCGGTGCCTGCGGTGGCTCGGGTCGAGGCCCGCTGGGGCCTGTTCCCGTCTCCGGTCATGGGGGTGATCAGCGAGCCGAGCGAAGGGGCCAACCTCGAGGCCGCGGTGCGCGAGGCGTTCGCGGAGCTTGCATCGTGGAGCGATGAGCGGCTCGAGCCTGATGTTGCGCACATGGCGCCGTCGGCGTGGGCCCAAGCCGACGGCCGTCTCAACGGGAGTCCATGTTCGGTCCGCGCCTCCTTGCCGGCCGAGCTCACTCCGAGTACTGCGGCCTGGCTTGCACCGCCGCTGTACTGGTGGCGTCTGATCCGTCGGTGCCGCGAGGGGTTCAACCGCCCGAGGTCTGCTTCGAGGCCGAAGCGTTCCTCGCCGACGTCAACAGCTTGGAAGGTCGCGACACTTCGCCTGCCTCGGTCATCGTGAGGCAAAGCAAGTGATGGGATCCAGGGTAGGGGTGCCGGAAACTCGGCCGTGACGTCTGACCGGGATTGGGCGATGCCTCACCGCCCGAGTTTCTCGACCTTGAAGCCTCAACGGAGTTCATCGCTGAAGTCGCCGCGGCCACCTCCTTCGACGAGATGAAATCCAACGCCGAGAACTCTCCAGGTAGTGGTCAATCTCCCTGGTGAGGAATGGGACGAGGAGTATGAGGCCCGGTTCTTCGCCGTGGCTGACAACTTCCTCGAAGAACTCGGCTGGCTCCCCGAACGTTGAGGGGGCTGCATTCGTTGAGCGACTTGCGTGGCGTTCGGTGACCCGTATTGGCGCTAGACGTCGGAGATGGGGATCGGTCCCCCGGCGACGTGGGCGACCTGTTCGATGTGGCCCCGATTCGAGGTGACCACAGCGTCACCCCGGCGCACGGCCCCCTCGACAACGGCGACATCCACGATGTCGACGAGTCCGCTCCGGCCGATCAGTGATCCGACTTCACGGGCTTGCGCCTCTTGCATGCC
>CAZYLX010001039.1:0-1526 GCA_964648595.1 uncultured Acidimicrobiaceae bacterium | reverse complement strand
TCGAGAATCGTCGGCATCCAGGCCGATCGGTTTCGAGACGCAACTCCGGAAGAGGATGAGGGTGACATCGCGACCATCAATGCGTCTGGCGCAGGTGTCGTCCTGGTCGGCCGGGGCTGCCCACGACAAGAACGCTGGGTCGCGGACCATCGCGGGAAGGTCAACGGGGCGATGTTGGCCGTGGGGGCTGCGTTCGACTACGGAGCGGGGAGCCTGGCTGCTCCCCCGGCCTGGATGCAACGGGTGGGCCTCCAGTGGCTCTATCGACTCGGTCAGGACCCGAGCAGGTTGTGGCGCCGCTACCTGGTGACGAACAGCCTCTTCCTCCTCCATCTTGGCAAAGGCCTCGTGACCACGCGCCTCCGACGACCGGGGCGGGTTCGACCTACTGAACCGGCCGGCTGATCATGCCCGGTACCGCGAACGTGACCGTGGCGATTCCCACGTTCCGTCGTCCGCACGGACTCGAGCGGGCCATCGCATCTGCTCGTTCTCGGCTGGCCGAGAGCGATATGGGTTCGAGGGTCTGTGAGGTCATCGTGATCGACAACGACACCGATCCTTCGGCCGCGCAGGTCGTTGCCGATGCCGACTGGAATGCGTTGCGGTATGTGCATGAGCCAGTCCCGGGCGTTGCCAACGCAAGAAATCGGGCGCTCGACGAGGCCCAGGGGGATTTCCTGCTGTTCTTCGACGACGACGAGTGTGTCGGCCCCGGTTGGCCGGACGGCCTGTTGGATGTCATGCATCGCACCGGCGCAGGCCTGGTCGGTGGCCCGGTCCGGTCTCGTTTCACCAGTCCTCCGCCGGACTGGGTCGACCAGCTCGGCCTCTTCGTCAGGGACGATCACGCCGACGGTGCCGAGTTGTCCTGGCTACGGTCTGGCAACCTCGCGATCGATCTCGACAAGATCAACGGTCTCGGTCTTCGTTTCGATCCCGCGTTCAACGGCGGCGGTGAGGATGTTCGGTTCTCCACGGTCGCCAGCCGAGCGGGCGTCGACCTCCGGTGGGCCGCGAGCGCGGTGGTCTATGAAGACGTCGCGTCCGATCGGCTGAACGAGGCCTGGGTGTTCGAGCGGGCCGAAAACGCTATGGCGAACTACCTGCGAGCTCGAGATCCGCTTCCTCTCGGCCAGTTGGTACGGACGTCGATCGTGGCCGGCGGCCGGCTTGTCGTCGGCTCGATCGTCATGCTCGTCGGTCGCGGCACTGGGCGGAGCCCATTGCGGGTGCGAGGGGGCGTCTGGGCCTCGCAGGGTCGCGGAGCCATACGAGCGCTCTGGACGACCGTTCGTGGTCCGGCGGCCAAGCGGAGTCGCGATAGCATCACGCGGCAGCGAATTCAAGGAAGCCGGTAACCCCCCAGTGATGTACCAACCCAACGTGACGTCGGCCGACAGTGCTCGGCTCGAGGATTACATACGGGCGATCCGCCTCAGGAAATGGGTGGTCACCGGGCTGGCAATCGCCGGCCTTCTCAGCATGCTTGCCCTCGCATCATCAAGAACGGCTGCGTACACAGC
>CAZYLX010001038.1:0-1528 GCA_964648595.1 uncultured Acidimicrobiaceae bacterium | reverse complement strand
CCCACCGGTTCCCTGCCGGGCCGGAGCTGTCACTTCCCGAAACGTTCGAGTTCGACGGCACCGTCCGTCAGAGCTCCGACTTCCTGGCCGACACCGACACTGCAGCCCTCCTCGTCTTGCACAACGGTGCCACCCGCTACGAGCAGTACTGGCTCACCGGCGGACCCGACGTTCAATGGATCTCCTGGTCGGTGGCAAAGAGCTTCGTCTCCGCCCTCATCGGCATCGCCATCGACGATGGTCACATCGGCAGCGTCGAAGACACCGTCAGCAGCTACGTCCCCGAGCTCGCAGGCTCGGCCTACGACGGCGTATCGATCCGAACGGTGCTGCAGATGTCGTCCGGCGCAAGCTGGAACGAGGACTACAGCGACCCCGGCTCCGACATCGGCCGCTTCGGTGCCGTCATCTCCGGGTCGGGCTCACTGCTCGACTTCGTCTCCGGCATGACCAGGGACCGGGAACCCGGCACCTTCTGCCAATACAACTCAGCCGACACCCAGGTGCTCGGTCACATGCTGATCGCCGCCACCGGCCGCACCATCACCGACTACATGCAAGAGAAGCTCTCCACGCCGCTCGGCATGGAATCGCCTGGCTATTGGATGGTCGATGGCGAGGGCGTCGAGATGGCATTCGGCGGCCTCAACCTCACGGCGAGGGACTACGCCAAGCTCGGTGAACTGTTCAGGCTCGGTGGCATGTGGAATGGTCGCCAACTCGTGCCGGCCGACTGGGTGGCCGAGTCGACCGCCAGTGACGAGCCCCACATGCAAGAGGGCAAGATCATGGTCGGCGAGGAGGTCTTCCCGTTCGGCTACGCCTACCAATGGTGGATTCCGTCCGGAAAGACCGGGGCGTACTCAGCGATCGGCATCTACAACCAGTTCGTCTTTGTCGATCCAGCAAGCGGCGCGACCGTCGTGAAGCTGTCAGCCAACCACCGCTACGGGCTGTCGCCCTATGAGGCTGACGACCGCGAAGGCGAGACCGTCGCCTTCATCCGAGCCGTCATCGCCGAGCTCGACACGGCAGCCGCCTGAGGGGCGAGCGATGACCCCTTGAACGAGCCGGTTCTACTTCCAAAACAACGGGTTGGGGAACACCTACCTCGATCCCCCAGGGCGCCCGCGGCCCGGTCGTGATTGACGTTCTAGTTGTCGGTGACTTGGAGGGCCCCGCAAATCCAGATCATTGACGGACTGCCGGTACCGACGGCGATTGCATGCAATCCGGTGTCCAGGACGATTGTCTTCCCGGCCTGGTTCTCGGCCAAGTCTCGTTCGACCGGAGCGAAGCCGTTCAATGAGAACTGCGCCCAGTCCGGTGTGGAGATGTACTCACCTGGTTCGCTCTGCAGGTTGAGGAGATCGTCATACGTGTAGCCGTCGTCGATGATCCAGGTCCGTACTTCAGCGCCCTGCATTCCACTGAGGTCGGTCAGAATGAACGGGTAGTCGCCTGCAGCTACCTGCGCTGGCCCGTCGGTAGTGCACTCGGTGCCGTCGAACACGACTTCGAACGCTTC
>CAZYLX010001037.1:0-1531 GCA_964648595.1 uncultured Acidimicrobiaceae bacterium | reverse complement strand
ATCGCCGAACCGATGGCCGCGAAAGCGACACCGATCAGCAGCGAGACGGGGATCACGAGGATGGCCCACCAACTCTCGACCATACCGAGGGCAACGGTGACAAGCAGGAAGGAAACGGCGTAGACGCTGCCTCGCACCATCGACCAACCGATCTCGCCAACGACGATGTCGCCCAGCCGGAGTGGAGTCGCCAGCATGGCGTCGAACGTCTTCGCGAACTTGAGCTTGAAGTAGAAGTTGTACGTCGAGTCGAAGATGGCGCCGTTCATGGCCGACGACGCAACGAGGCCAGGGGCAACGAAGGTCGCGTATTCCACCATTCGGCCGTTGTACTCCACGTCACCGATGAGGGCTCCGATTCCCACTCCGAGCCCGAGCAGATAGAAGAGCGGTTCGAAGAAGCCGCTGGCGATGATGACCCACATCCGCCGATAGCTGAGGATGTTGCGCTCGATGACCGCCTGCGAGGGCCGGAGGAAGGCGGCAACCATCAGGCAGCCAATCGATTCGTGAACGACCGCACGGAAAGGGCAACGCCGGCAGCACTCCAGAACGCTAGGTAAGCGACATGTCCAATCCCCGCCGAGGCGCCCAACGTGCCGTTGATCAACCCTCGAGTGAGTTCAACACCGTGCCAAACGGGGAAGACACGTGACAGCCAGGCCAGGGCGGCCGGGAGCTGTTCAATCGGGAAGAATGCGCCGGAGAAGAGGAACAGCGGGGTGAGGACGAGTCGATTGATCGGCCCGAACGAGCCGTCGGACTCCTGAGAAGCCGACCAGGCTGACAGGGGGCCGGCAACGGCAAGGGCCGTCAGAAACGCAGCGAGCGGTGCCAGTACGGCGAGCCACGAGCCGACGACCCCGAAGGCCGTGAGAACCGCCAAGTAGACCGTGGCGCTGACGAGGATCCGGAAGCCGATCCACGCGATGTGACCGACCACCAGTCCTTGAGCGGAGAGCGGGGTGGCGAGGACCGCTCGATACTCGCCCTCCCACTTGATGGCGCCGAGCGTTGGCCACAGCGACAGACCGCCGGCCTGCAACACCGCAACACCGGCCAGCACACCGGGCCCGATGTAGGACGCGTAGTTGTCGGTACCGAGCGTCGACGTGTCGTCGATTTGGGTGCCGAGGCCGAACCCGACAGCGAGCAGGAAGAACACGGGGAACAGCACGCTCGAGATCAGGGTGCTCGACCACGTCGCTCGGTAGCGGACGAACTGATGCTCGAGAAAGTGCAACGTGGCGGTCACAGCTACTCGTTCAAACTGCGGCCGGTGACGGCAAGGAAGACGTCTTCGAGCGTGGACCGACGGACGAGGCTGCCGGAAGGGTGGATGCCGGCGGTGACGTACGCAGACAGCGCCGCATCGCCGTCATCGGCGTAGATCAGGACTCGGTCTGGCAATAGCTCGATCCGGAACCCCAGCTGATCGAGACCGTCCGGACGCTGACGCGTTCCGTCGTCGGCCGATGGGAAACGAAGCTCGAGCACTTCCTTCGTGACATGGCGGGCGATGAGCTCGCTC
>CAZYLX010001036.1:0-1533 GCA_964648595.1 uncultured Acidimicrobiaceae bacterium | reverse complement strand
TGTCGCTGCAGCCTGGGTCGTACTTCATGAAGTAGCACGTTTGGCCCGACGTCGCTGCTGCAGCTGGTGACGCAATCACGGCGTCCATGACCGGAGCGGCCCATACAACGCCTGCTCCGATTGCAGCCTTTTTGAGCATGCTGCGCCGATCGAAGCCAGCCCTCTCGAGTTCTTCCGCCATTTATTTGACTCCCGCCAGGTAAGTGTTTTGTTCGCCGTACGAGCGTGGAAGCTATCACGTCTGGCCATTTGCGGGAATAGATGCAGGCAGATCTCATCATCGTGCTGGATGCTGAAAGGTGACCGCCACATGCGGTTAGGCGGGAACGCGCGCTCGTACGACCGTCATTTCCCGTCGCCGTAGTAGTCGGAGACAGGCCCGCCGATGAAAACGATGCCGGCGACCCGAATGCCTGCCCATTCCAGGCGGTTGGCTGCGCTTGCGAGGTCCGACGCTTTGGTCACCTTTCGCCGCGCGGTGAGGATCGTGACGTCGGTTTCGGTGCCGAGTACGAGCGCATCGGCCACCGACAGCACCGGGGGCGAGTCCAGAATCACAAGCCCGGCCATGCCGCTGAGCTTGTCGAGGAGGTTCATTTCGGTGACAGCCCGCCAGGTGTCGGCTGTGGCGATGTCGATGGTTCCGGCCCCGAGCAGTTGGAGCGATCCGGAGTCCGGCACGGTCACGAGCGCTTCGTCGATCGTGGCGCGCCCGGTGGCGACATCGGTGACGCCGGCGGAGCGCTCGACTCCCAGGTAGGTTTCGATGTCTGGGAGGTGGAGGTCGCCCTCCACCAAGATGGTTGCCGCTCCGGCGTTCTGGGTGGCAAGAGCGAGCGACGCAGTGAGCGTCGTCTTGCCGCTGTCGGCCGCCGCAGCGGTGACCAGTACGCTCGCCAACGGCTGTCCCCTCATGGCGAACTGCAAGTTGGTGATCAGCGTTTCGAGGCCGGACCGATAACTCGGTAGCGCGGCAATGCTGGCCCATGAGATCGGGGCGACGATCTTGTCGCCGACGTCGGGCAGCACGGCCAGGATCGGTCGCCCGGGAACGGCACGCTCGATATCGCCGATCGTGTTGATCCGATCGCGAAGATTCTCCACCAGCAGTGCGCTGGCGAATGCCAAGATGGCGGCCACGACGGCGGCCAGAACCATGTTCCGCACGAGGAACGGCCCGACGAGCTCGCCACTTACCGGGGAGGTGAGCACCCGGGCGCCGACCTCGTCATTCTGTGCGAGGTACTGGTTGAGCACGACGAGGCCGGATCGTTCGTTGTTGAGGATGGAGAGTTGGCCGGTGATCGGGGCGAGATCGTCGCTGAGGGTCTGGAGCAGGGTGAGGCGCTGGGTGGTGAGACGGCTGATCACGTCGGGATCGGTTGCTCGCCCCAGGGCCGTTTCGAGCGGTTCGAGTGGTTCACGAATCTCGTTCCGCTGAGTGGTGAGCTCAGTGAGCGAGGCATCGATACCCATGAGTGTCGCGGCGATGTCGGCGTTGTCATTTTCGTCAAGAGAAAGAATCGTTTCGAT
>CAZYLX010001035.1:0-1536 GCA_964648595.1 uncultured Acidimicrobiaceae bacterium | reverse complement strand
CCGAGGGTGATCGTTGCTGCCGGTTCGCGGCCGACGATGCCCCCGATCCATGGCCTCTCCACCGCCCGATTCCACACATCGGACTCCATCATGCGGCTCGAAGCGTTGCCGCAGCGTCTCGGCATCATCGGTGGGGGTTTCATCGCCGCCGAGATGGGCCACGTGTTCGCCGGCTTCGGGAGCGATGTCACGATCTTCAATCGATCGCAGATCTTGCTCCGAGCTCAGGACGGCGAAGTCTCCGCTCGATTCACCGACGTGTTCAGCCACCGGGCGACACTCTGTCTCGGCCACATCCCCGAGAAGGTCGAACAGGTCGGCGACCTGATTGTCGTCACGAGCAAGGGCGACCGGTATGAGTTCGACGAACTGCTCGTTGCCAGCGGACGAGAACCGAACACGGATCTGATCGACGCAGCGGCCGGAGGTCTCGAAACACACCACAATGGACGGCTGATGGTCGACGAGTACATGGCCACGAACGTCGAAGGCGTGTACGCGCTCGGCGACATCGCAAACGATTGGCAGCTGAAGCACGTCGCCAACGCAGAAGCCCAGATCGTCTTCGGGAATCTGGCCGACCCCGAGAATCGAAAGAAGATGGACTATTCGGCGGTCCCCAGTGCCGTGTTCAGCGACCCGCAGGTCGCATCGGTCGGCTTGACCGAAGAGCAGGCAAGAGCAGCCGGACGCTCCTACCGAGTCGGTCGACGGGATTTCGGCGGGACGGCGTACGGCTGGGCCCTCGAGGACCAGACGTCGTTCGCGAAAGTCTTGGTCGACAACGACACCGATCTCATCCTCGGCGCCCACATCATCGGTCCGCAGTCGGCCACGCTGATCCAGCCGCTGATCCAGGCCATGCAGTTCGGCCAGACCGCAACTGACGTCGCTGGACAGGTCTTTTACATTCACCCTGCCCTCTCCGAGGTCGTTGAGAACGCTCTCCTCGACGCCGCTGACTAACCCTGCGCTCAGTGGATCGGCTCTGCGTCTGTGGGCCATCCGGCTCAGGTCATCGCTCAGCCCGCCCCCTTAGAGTTGGTGGCTTGACCGGGAGATCCTTGTGAGTGACGCAGAACGACTTGCTGACATCCTTCGCTATGCACCAGGCGCGTGCATGCTGATCGACGACCGCGAGATCAAGGGCGTGAACGCCGAAGCAACAGCGATCACGGGGATTCCCCGGAAGCGCCTGATTGGTACGTCGCTGGTCGAGATCGCAGTCGACGAACATCAGGAACAACTGGCGAAGGCAATCGCCGCGGCCGCTGACACCGTCACCAACGTGCGGATGCGTTTGGCCAGCGGTTTGCTTCCCCTCGAATTGAGCTTGCGTCGCCTCAACAGGACACTGACCTTGGTTGGCATCCGATCCGTAGCCAGTGAGCACGCCCTCTCTGCAGCCTCTGGCGGCGCACTCACCCATGACGAGGTCACCGGCCTCCCTGACCGTCACCACATCCTCGAGCAGCTCCAGCACCGCTTGAACTTGCCCCACGTGCAGCCGCTGGCGTTGGTCGCGATCTGGATCGA
>CAZYLX010001034.1:0-1537 GCA_964648595.1 uncultured Acidimicrobiaceae bacterium | reverse complement strand
AAGGTCGAGCGGCCGTTCCGTCAGCTCCGCGAAACGTTCCTTCCCGAACTCGAGATCGACGGGATCCCTGCCGACCTCGCCGAACTCAATGCTCGGGCGGAGGCGTGGTTGGATGAGCGTGTTCACGCGGTGGCGTCTCGGACCACGGGCGAACGACCAGAAGACAGGTTGGTGTTGGAGCGATCGTTCCTGCAGCCGGTGCTGACCGACCGGTTCGACACCGACTACGTCGAGACCAGGCGGGTTCACAACATCCTCCCGTTCATCTCCGTCGATGGTTCCCGCTACTCAGTCCCGACGAACGTCCTCGGGCAGAAAGTCGAGATCCGCCGGGCAGTGAACTCGTCCCGGTTCGAGATTCGTTGGGCCGGCAACGTCATCGCTACCCACACACTCGTCAAGGGATCGAACCTGGATGTTTGGGACCCGCAGCACCGGTTTGCAGCCCAATCAGCTGCTCTCAGCGACAGCTCGGATCGGCCGATTCTGCGTCTGATCTCAGACACGCCACCAGAGCCACCGGTTCGGCTCGAGGTTGGTGACGGCTTCGATGTCGAACCGCCCGACCTCACCCGCTACAACCTCGACCTCGACGACGATGAGGGCGAGGTGATCGCGTGAGCAGCCTCTACGAACAGATCAAAGCCGATCTCGGCTATCTCAAACTCGACGCCGCCGCCGGCTCGTTCGCGATGTTGGCCGAACAAGCCAAGATCGAAGACTGGTCACACATCGAATACTTGGCCCGGCTCGCAGCCGAGCAAGCCACCGCTGATCGTGACCGAAGATTGGCAGCGAGGCTTCGTTACGCGAGGTTTCCGTTCCGGCGTTCCATCGACGACTTCGACTACGACTTCCAACCCGGCGTTGATCGCAAACTCGTCGAGGACCTCGCGACGCTGCGGTTCATTGACGAGAACCGGCCCATCCTCTTCCTCGGCCAGCCCGGCTGCGGGAAAACCCACCTCGCTGTCGCGTTGGCAACGTTGGCGGTTGAGGCCGGCTACCGCGGCTACTTCACCACCGCCGACGCGCTCGCCAGCACACTCGTCAAAGCACGGCGCGAAGGCAACTACGCCACGAAACTGAAGGCCTACACCGCCCCAACCGTGATGGTTGTCGACGACGTTGGCCTGCTGCCGATGCGGGACCCAGACGCGGCCGGGGTGTTCTTCGAAGTCGTCAACACCCGCTACGAAAAAGGGCATCCCACGATCGTGACCACCAACCGTGGCCTGCCCGATTGGGGCACCGTGTTCGGCGACACCGTCGTTGCCTCAGCGATCCTTGACCGTTTGATGCACAACGCGATCGTGTTCAACATCAAAGGCCCGTCCTGGCGTCTACGAGAACACAACGGCCTCGAACTCGCCGCCACCCAACCCACCGAAACCAACCACCGCTAACCTCACCAACACCTGGCCACACCTCGAGCCACCAACGCGAATCACGTCGAGCACAGACCGCGACAATCCGTCAGCTCTCACAGACCTGGTCGTCTGCGGACTTCTGACTTGCCAGATCCAAGGTCCGTCGG
>CAZYLX010001033.1:0-1541 GCA_964648595.1 uncultured Acidimicrobiaceae bacterium | reverse complement strand
ATCAAGATGTGCGGTGGTGCCCTGGCTGCGGCGACTACGGTATCCTGGCTGCCATGCAGTTCTTGCATGCGGAGCTTGCGGCTGAAGAAGGCAACACGATCACCCGCGAGAACACCGTGTTCGTGTCCGGCATTGGCTGTGCCGCCCGGTTCCCGTATTACATGTCGACCTATGGCATGCACAGCATCCACGGTCGTGCGCCCGCTATCGCTACTGGTCTGGCCGTCGCTCGCCCCGATCTCAACATCTGGGTAGTTGGCGGCGACGGCGACATGCTTTCTATCGGTGGCAACCACCTGATCCACGCGCTGCGGCGCAATGTGAACCTGAAGATCCTTCTCTTCAACAACCAGATCTACGGTTTGACGAAGGGCCAGTACTCGCCAACGAGCGAGGTTGGCAAGGTCACCAAGTCAACACCGATGGGCTCCATCGACCACCCATTTAGCCCACTCAGCCTGGCCGCGGGCGCGGGCGCATCATTCATCGCCCGGACCCACGATCTCGACCGAAAACACATGATCGAGGTGTTCCGCCGGGCCAATGCGCACAACGGTGCGTCCCTTGTCGAGATCTATCAGAACTGCAACGTTTTCAACGATGGCGCGTACGACGAGATCACTAAGCGGAGCGTCCGTGAGAACATGTTTATCGATCTCGTCGATGGTGAGCCGATCCGGTTCGGACCAGAGGGCTCAAAGGGAGTTCTTCTCGACCGAGGTTCCGCTCGGGTTGTCGACGTGGCCGACGTCGGTGTCGATGCACTGCATGTCCACCGTGAAGCGGATCCGAGCCCAGCCGTTGCGTTCGCACTCTCCGAGCTGGCACAAAACCGCCAATCGCCGACTGTGTTTGGCGTCTTGCGAGATATCCAGCGCCCAGAATTCGGACAAGCGATCAATGATCAGGTGCTTGCTGCAAACGAGGCGAAGGGGCCAGGCGATCTGGCGTCATTGTTGCGCTCCGGTGCCACTTGGGGCGACGGCGAGTAACGCGCCGTCGTATCGATTGAGATACGGACTAGCCTTCTGACCGTGAATCTTCATCGCAGCGCGCGTGCGCTCCCATTCCTGGCTGTTTTCGTTCTTCTCGTGAGTGCCTGTGGCGCAACTCGCGACGGCGGCGAGGAGGCGAGCACCGCTTCGCTTCCGACGAGCGAGACCGTGCCTGCGCTTCCTCTTCCAACGGGTGGGGGCATTGTCATCACCGAGCGAACTGAAGGTGTGCCAGCGGCCACCCTCTCGTTCCCCGATGGCAGCGTGTACGAAGTGACCGGTGAGCAATTCGATGGCACGGTCTCAGCCGTGACCGGGAGCGACCGGTTCGTCACCAACATCTACCAGGGCAACTTCGCCAGCGACGACGAGCGCTACATGCTCGGTCAGATGATCATGGAGCAGATCTTCGACTACGCGATTGCCGACAACGGATTGACCGTTGCCGAGGGCGCCGCGGCCGAACAGCGTGCTCTTCTTGAGGTTGACCTTCGCTCAGCAATGGTGACCGAACCCGACCCTGATGCGGCAGCCTCCGAGGTCATC
>CAZYLX010001032.1:0-1546 GCA_964648595.1 uncultured Acidimicrobiaceae bacterium | reverse complement strand
GTCATGAGCCGAGCGCTGCGAAGAGGAAGACCTCGAAGGCTTCGTCCGATGCCAGAACGCTGGCCCGAACGGCTCGTTCGTCTTGGGCGAGAATGAGTTCGACCCCGTCGGCGATTTCGCCATCGGTCGGCGACCGATCGAGAACGCTGCGGTAGTACGCGGTGACTCGATTGCCGAGCGACTCGTCGCTCTCGTAGATGCTTCTCGACACCCACCAGCGAGGGATGGCGCCGTCGAGGAGTCCGACATAGAAGTCTTTTCCTTCTGGATCGATCTCTCGGCCGAGGAGATCGCGGTAGAGCTGATCGATGTAGCTCGAGTTCGAGTTGCCGGTGTTGCCGTAGTACTCGTCGCTGGCCAGATGCTGGAACCGCAACGTGTTGACCGACCCGGTACGGAGGAAGTCAGTCCAGAACGTCAAGCCTTGGGGGTCCGGGCTCCGACCGAGGAGTTCGTCGTAGGCGATCACGGCTTCGTTCCTCGAGCCCTCGACGCTGTTGAGGAACGAACGAGCTACCACCTCGCGGCTCTGATCTCCGCCGGCCGCGATTCTGGCCAACCAGTGATCGAGTCCGCCGGTGTCGGCTGGACGGCCGAATGCCTGTTCGTAGAGATCGACCAGCCATCGAGCGTTCGCACTGTTCGCTGTGCCATCGAACTGGATCGCTGACGCCGAAATGCCGTCGCGATCCTCGAAGGCAATGTCGTCGGCGGGCGCATTCTGTGCACCAGCGGGCGAGAACAGAGCGCCTGAGGCGAGTGCGAGCGTGGCCACGATCGCGACTGCGAGGCGGCGGAGGGTCCTTGATCTGGGCAAGTACGCCATCGTAGGTCGGCCAGCCGCGCAAGTGGGGGCTCTTGCGCGTCTAGGTCCTTTGTCCGAGGTGGGGGCGGATCGACTCTGCCTGATGATGTGTGCAGCGCCCCGAAAGTGTGTGAACATGGTGCTCGTGCTTCTGAACCTCATCACAGAACTCCAGTCCGCCGAGCATGGTCAGATCATCGACCGTGGCCGCATCATCGACCACCTGCTCGACCTCCGTCTCGCTGCCGGCGACGACCTGTTGGTCACGGCCGCCATTGACGAGCTGTTGGCCAACACGCCGGGAAAGAGCACCGTCGAGACCGCCTGGTGGCGGGAAACGCTCGAGGGCCTGCGCAACGGTGCCTCCCGCGAACTGACTCACTAGAGCCACGCGGCTCGGGCGTCAGCGACGCTTCCTGACCAGACGGGCCGCACCGGCGTCGATGCCGGGCAGTTGGGTCTGTACCGCCGTGTTACGAGACGCGAGATCGATCACGAGCTCCTCCACCTCGGCCCAGGTCGAGGCTCGCGGGCCGTCCATGTCCTGGTTGTACGGCTGATCGAAGACGATCACGGGATTCCCGGTGGCTCGGAGTGCTATGACGTTGTGCGGCGCGTCGTCGATGTACACGTCGGCTTCGACCTGCGGCTTCTTCCCCAGGAAACAGATGTCGCGGTAGGGGATGCCGTAGGTGTCGAGCCACGTCACGGTGTCACTGACCGCCGTTGCGTGGCCCCAAT
>CAZYLX010001031.1:276-1546 GCA_964648595.1 uncultured Acidimicrobiaceae bacterium | reverse complement strand
CCGCCCCCGATGCCCTCCCCGACGTGGAGATCGACCCAGACGACGATGTCACGATCCTCTATACGAGCGGCACCACGGGCTCCCCGAAGGGGGCCCAGCTCACCCACCGGGGATCGGTCCACAACCTGTTCAACATCGCCTTCATGCAGATGGTCACGGCAAGTGCCGCTGCGAAGGCGAAGGCAGCGGCCGGCGAATCAGCGGCACCGGAGGCCGATCCGGCACCCGAGTTGGCTCCGTCATTCATGGCGCCCACGCCGTTGTTCCACGTCACAGCGTGCAACTGCCTGCTCCACCCGGCAACGCTTCTCGGCGCCAAGCTCGTCCTCACCTACAAGTGGGATCCGGCACGGGCGCTCGAGCTCATCGAACGAGAGCAGGTCACGAACTTCTCCGGCGTTCCGACCATGAGCCGCGAAATGCTGTTGCATCCCGATTGGAAAACTCGTGACACGTCGTCGCTCCGGGGCCTGGGCGGCGGCGGCGCTCCGCTGCAGCCCGACCTCGTCAAGAAGATCGACGACGCCCTCCCGACCGGTGCGCCATCAACTGGCTATGGCCTGACCGAGACCCATGGCATTCTCACGGCCAATTCGAGCACGCTCTACCTCATGAAGCCGGAGTCCTGCGGCCCCTTGGTTCCCAACGTCGACGGCAAGGTGATCGATGACCTGGGCAACGAGCTCCCGCAGGGCGAGCGGGGCCAGCTCTGCGTGAAGGGGCCAATCGTCATCAAGGGTTACATCAACCGCCCCGAGGCCACCGCCGAGTCGATCCAAGACGGCTGGTTCAACACTGGTGACATCGCCTTCATCGACGACGATGGATTTGTGTACATCGTTGACCGGGCGAAGGACATGGTGCTCCGCGGTGGAGAGAACGTCTATTGCAGTGAGGTCGAGACGGTCATCTACACCCACCCTGCCATCGCCGAGGCCGCCGTGTTCGGCATTCCCGACGAACGTCTCGGTGAGGATGTTGCGGCAGCCGTCATGCTTCGGCCCGGATCGTCGCTGTCAGCCGATGAGCTCCGCGAGTTCCTGCTGCCGCTCATGGCGAAGCACAAGATCCCGAGCACCATCTACTTCCGTGACCAGCCGCTACCGCAGAACGCAAACGGCAAGTTCCTCAAGCGAGAGCTTCGAGACGAATACGTGTGAACGTGTCGGTCCTGACGGACCTTTGGCGTTCCTGGAGTTGTTCGCTGGCGCTCACGTGAACGTGTCGGTCCTGACGGACCTTTGGCGTTCCTGGAGTTGTTCGCTGGCGC
>CAZYLX010001031.1:0-176 GCA_964648595.1 uncultured Acidimicrobiaceae bacterium | reverse complement strand
TCACAACTCCGCGGTCTCGAGACTGAATGAGGTCAGGCCGGCGACGATGATCTGCACCATCTGACGGAGCGTTGCTTCGTCGATCGGTTCCCGACGGATCATCTTTCGTATGAAGAACGGCCCTTCGATCACGTCGAGGATGACGTCGGTGTCGAGGGCGGCCGGCAGTTCACCGC
>CAZYLX010001030.1:0-1555 GCA_964648595.1 uncultured Acidimicrobiaceae bacterium | reverse complement strand
AGCCCGCCCGCACTATGCAGCAAGGTGGACTTCCCCGACCCCGATGGGCCCATCACCGCCGTCCACGATCCCGATGGGAACGCGACGCTCACGTCGTCAAGCGCAACCACACCGGTGTCGCGGGACCCGTACACCCGGGTCACGCCGCGGAGCTCGACGGCCGCCGCCGAGCCGTTCGGCCGATCACTGCCGCTTCCGACTCCGTTGTTCGCGTCCGTGTTGGTCGTCATGATGCCCCTTCGACGTTGGGCTCGAGATGGTGCCGCTGCCTGGTTCGATCTCATGTGATCGAAGGTAGGGACGACAAGGCGGCGCGTCGTCAGGGCTAGCCCGGAGATCGGATCTCGCCGTGGAAAATCAGGGGTGGCCCTGAGGCGCGATGACGGGCGATCGCCGATACTGGAGGCGTGGCCACAACCGTGGTAGTTGTCGACGATCATCCGAGCTTCCGGCGCTCGGCGAAAAGACTGCTCACGAGCGCGGGTTACGACGTGGTCGGTGAGGCGGCTACCGGCGCCGAGGCCATCGCTGTCGCGAAAGCCCTCGACCCCGATGTCGTGCTCCTCGACGTTCTTCTGCCCGATTGCACCGGTTTCGACCTCGTAGACCAACTGGTTACCCCGTGCGGTCGACCACTCGTCGTGCTCGTCTCGAGTCGCGCCGAGTCGGAGTTCGCCGGTCGGTTGATTGCCAGCTCGGCCCACGCGTTCATGACGAAGTCGGATCTGAGCACCGAGGCACTGGCGCGCGTGATCCCGTGATGGGAAGTCGCTGGGGCCGGATCTCGATCCTCATCGCCGCACTCACGGCGGTGCTCGGTCTGACTTACCTCGCGGACGGAAACACCCACTACGACACCAGCGGACCGGCCTTCGGTGTGTTGGTCACCCTGTCGTTTTGCATCGCAGGGCTCACGACGGCCAGCCAGCATCCGCACAATCGAGTCGGCCCGCTTCTGGTTGCAACGAGTTTCGCCTTCGTTGCCGGCAACCTCGAATTGACGAGTGTGCCGATCCTGTTCAGCTTCGGCCTCTTGCTGGATCTCCTTTGGATCGGCTTGTTGGTTCAGACACTCGCGGTCTATCCGACCGGGAGTTTCGAATCGGTGTGGTCCCGTTGGTTCGCGGCTGTTGGCTGGCTGGCGACAGGTGTGCTCCAGTTCGCGAAAACGCTGGTCGAGGATCCAGCGATTTCGGATGGCTGCGTCGACTGTCCGGACAATCTCTTCGCGCTCTGGCCGAACGACGAAGTGTTTGACGCACTCAGCTCCCTGCAGGGCGTCCTGGGTGCGGTCGTGATCGTGCTCGGCGTCACCAACTTCGTGACGAAGTGGAAGACGTCGAGCGTTGTGACACGAAAGGCGCTGCTTCCTCCGCTCGCGGTTGGTACTGCGGCGGTGTTGCTGATTGTGGCCGTGGTTGCCTTGGAGAACGGTGATAGCGGAAGTTCGCGCGTTGCAGAGCTCGCAGCGGGAGTCGCCGTGCTGGCCATTCCGATCTCGATGATGGTCGGAATCCTCCGGAGCAGGTTGAGTCACAACCGGGTCGGTGAACTC
>CAZYLX010001029.1:0-1555 GCA_964648595.1 uncultured Acidimicrobiaceae bacterium | reverse complement strand
ACCGCACCTGTTCCACCCGTTCGTCGAGACCATCGCCGACCACGAGGTCAGTCACCGCTATCGCACCGGCGTTCACCATCGGGTTCGGTGCCCGGTTCATTTCGTCATCGAGGACGATGGCGTTGAAGCTGTCGCCGGTCGGTGCGACCCCGACGTGTTCCAGCACATGCTCGCGGCCGTGGGTCTCGAGTGCCAGGCCGTAGAGGAGGAGCTTGGAGATCGACTGGATCGTGAAAGCGTCTCCGTGATCGCCGACCCGAATGTGTTCTCCGTCCGTGGTGACGGCGGCAATTGCAAAGCGGTCCGGGTCGACTCTTGCCAACTCGGGTATGTAGGCGGCGGGTTGCCCTTCTGCGACCGGAGTGAGACGCTCGTGGAGGTTCGAACATGTCTGCTCGAACCACGCGAGTCGGGCCTGACGCTCAACATCTTCGGTCACACCCAGAGTGTACGTTCCCGACCTGAGAGCTCGTTGCGTTCCGCGCCCACCTGGCGAACCAGATCCCGGCGCCCTGTGGATGCCGGAAGCTCGGGCGTGGGTCTGTCAGCGGTGTCGAATCATTCGTCGTCAAGGACGGTGTCACGGAGGGGAGCGGTGGTTGCTCGGCTCGGTGCGATTCTTTGCATCGGTGAGCTGGCGGACGAGATCGCCCTACGGATGGTCATCGCTGTGGTTGGATGAAGCTCATCCAGCCGCGAGGGGGTTCACTTGCGCCGTTCGTTGAAGCGGGTGATGGAACAGAACGAGATCCGACACGCCACTGACTCAGTGGCCGCACGGACAGCATCGTTCGCGGACGTGTTCGACGCTCACGTCGACGAGGTCTACCGCTTCGTCCACCGGCGCTGTCGCGATCACGCCCTGTCCGAGGACATCGCCCAGGAGACGTTCATGGCGGCGATCCGCAGCACCGACGATCCGAGTTCGATCTCGACCGGTTGGCTTCTCACGGTCGCTCGAAATCGTCTCGTCGACGTGCTCAGGCGGCAGACCCAGTATGAGAGCAAGCTCAGGCTTGTCGGTGCGGCGGGGGACGACGGTCACGACGCCGAACTGGTGGAACGGCTACGAGTCGAAGGCGCGCTCAACGAGTTGAGCGTCGATTACCGGCTCGTGCTGACGCTCCACTACATCGACGGGCTCACTGTGCCGGCGCTGGCCGAGCATCTTGATCGCTCGTCGAAGTCGGTTGAGGGCTTGGTCACGCGGGCCCGGCGAGAGCTGCGAACGAAGCTCGGCGAGGGCGACAATGCGGCGGGAACGGGAGGTGGTCATGGCTGACGATCTCGAGTTGGGAATGCGGTCCATCGAGGGCGAGGGTCCCTCGCCCGACTTCGTAGCGAATCTGCGGGAGCGGATTGCGGCGGAGACGACAACGTGGGCGGTTGCCTCAGATGACGACGTCGTCATCGCGATCGACCTCCGGCCCGAAGAGGAGGAACACATAGTGACAAAGAGACGACTGCTACTGGTCGGGCTTTCTGCGGCGGCGATCGCTCTGATCGTGGGTTTTGTCGCACTGAGCGGCGACGATGTCGATCTCGAGCTCGAAAC
>CAZYLX010001028.1:0-1561 GCA_964648595.1 uncultured Acidimicrobiaceae bacterium | reverse complement strand
CGGCGTCCTGGACACCGTCCTTGTCCTTGTCCAAGAACACGGTGTCACCACCCTGAGCAGTGCCCGAAACGATGATCGGAAGGATCGTCGCATCGTCCTCAGCTGTGACCTCGGTCCCGACGGGTCCGTACCCAATGGCTTTGGCAGTGTTCGTGAAGAACCACAGAGGACCTGTCGGCCTATGGCTCGAGTTGCACGTGTAGTCGGCAGATTCGCCCACCGTCAGGTCACCGATCGTGTTGTTGGCACAATCTGCGACCAGAGCATCAGTCACTGCAACGTCATGCAACGGCACGTTCCCGGTATTCGTCACCGTGATCTCCCACGTTACGTCCGACGTGATGTCGGCGGCAGCGTTCACCGGGATGCTCGGCGGGGTGTCCTCCGGGACGAGAACGACCTTGACGATGTCGATCGCAGGCGCCTGCGGGATGGTGGTGTCGAAGCAGTCTTCGTCCGATACACCATCCTCGAGCGGATCAAGACCCGAAGCGAGCGCACAGTTCTCAACCGTGCCGTCGTTGATGTCGTTCTGCGTGACCGGGTATTCAGCCGTGCAGGTCATCGACTCACCGACAGCGAGTTCGGTCTTCGGGCATGACACGTTGATGCCACCGAGGTCGAGATCGTCGACGTCGATATCTGTCAGCGGGACGTTCCCGTCATTCGTGACCTCGAACTCGTAGCTGATCACGTCACCCGGATTGGCGACTCCGTCATCCCCGATCCCGAAGGCGCCGGTTTTCTCAAGTGTGATCGAAGAATCGACACCGAAGTAGTGGGACGGGTCGGTGTCGGTGACGGTGTCACCGATGTCGGCGGGTGGTGTGTCAGCGACAGCCTGCAGGTCGAGCTGGAACCCGGCGACCGTTGCGGTCACCGTGCCGATGTTGGCGTACTGGCCGGCGACGGCGACGCCGCTGGCTCCGTAGACCCAGATCTCGCCCGGATCGAGCATGCCGTCGTTGTTCGTGTCTCCGCCTGTGAAGACGGGAACCACACCCTGGTCGTCGGTCACCTTGACGTTCGCCAATGGCGTGTTTCCGGTGGCTTGCACCAGGTACTTCCAGGTGACGGTTCCGCCGATCACGACGAGCGGACCGGTTGGCGTGTCGGCATCGTCACCATTGGTGAACTTCTCGATGTCGATCCCGCCCGTCACACCGAAGTAGTGGGACGGGTCGGTGTCGGTGACCTTCTTCTGGGTCGGGTCGATACCGGACGCGGTGCCGATGTTGGCGTACTGGCCGGCGACGGCGACGCCGCTGGCCTCATAGGTCCACGTCTCGGTGACGTCGAGTAGGTCGTCGTTGTTCGTGTCGCCGCTCTGATAGACGGGTGTGACACCCTTGCTATCAGTGACGTCGATGTTCTTCAACGCAACATTGCCTTCATTGGTCACGACATACGTCCAGGTGACGGCTCCGCCGACCGCGACATACGGACCGGTCGCCGTGTCGGCATCGTCACCATTGGTTGCCTTCTCCACCCTGATCCCCGGTGCTGCACCGAAGTAGTGGGACGGGTCGGTGTCGGTGACCTTCTTCTGGGTCGGGTCGAT
>CAZYLX010001027.1:0-1562 GCA_964648595.1 uncultured Acidimicrobiaceae bacterium | reverse complement strand
CCCCAATCACGGGACAAACCACATACGCCTGCTCGTCCCGCGGCCACTGCTGTTCGGATGTCCTGCCACATCGCCTCGAGGTCGAGCGGCGCATCATCTTCGAGCGAGCCAGATGCCTTGATCCAGTGAGTCTTGATGGGGGTTCGGCCCGGCGGGAGTTCGTCGAGAACCGAGACGTCGAGGTCGCCGTAGACCGTCATGGCCGCGGTCCGCGGGATCGGAGTTGCTGTCATGACAAGAACGTCGGGCAGCGCATCGCTTGCTGTCTTGGACCGGAGGGCGGCGCGTTGTTCGACACCGAATCGGTGTTGTTCGTCGATGACGACCACGCCAAGAGACGAGAACATCACCGAGTCTTGGATCAGCGCGTGGGTGCCGATGATGAGATCGGTTGTCCCGAGAAGCAGTTCTGAGAGAATGCGCTTCCGCTCCGAGGTCGACACCCGATTGGTCAGCAGTTCCACTTTGAGTGGCCGTTCGCCGAGGAGCGAGGCCGGTTCGGGAACGGTCAGGCCTTCGAGCAGGCGACGGATACCGGCGTGATGCTGCTCGGCAAGAACTTCGGTCGGCGCCATGAGCGCACCTTGATGGCCACCATCGACCGCGGCGAGCATCGACGCAACCGCGACGAGGGTTTTTCCGGAGCCGACGTCGCCCTGCAGTAGACGGTGCATGGGCATCGGCCGGACGAGATCGTTTGCGATCTCATGGATCGCCCGCGTCTGGGCATCGGTCAGCGGGAACGGCAGATCGGCCCGGAAGCGCTGGAGAAGAGGCCCATCCACCAGGTGCTCGAGCCCTTGTTCTGTCGCCTCGAGTGCTCGTTTCCTCAGGATGAGCGACAGCTGCATGCGGAACAGCTCTTCGAAGATGAGCCGGCGCTTCGCCGCGCTGGCTTCCTCGATCGAGTCGGGAGCGTGGACGCCCTGGATCGCAGCGTTTCGGTCAACGAAGTCAAACCGATCGAGCACCCAGGCCGGGAGCGGATCGACGATGCCTCGCCCTGTTGGAGGCAACGTTCGGCGCACGGCTTCTGCCAAGAACTGGACGTAGTCCCAGCTGCTCAGGCCCGCCTTCTCAGATTGCGGGTAGACGGGGATGATCTTCCCGGTCTTGTTTCCGACGAGATCCACCAGCGGGTTGGCCATCTGACGCTTGCCTCGAAAGTCGCCGACCTTTCCGAAGACGACGGCTTCGCTGCCCTCACTCAGCTGCCGCTCGCGCCACGCCTGGTTGAAGAAGGTCAGCTCCATCCGGCCAGTGCCGTCGGTGACGGTGATGTTCACCATCACTCGACCGCCCTTGATCCTGCGAGACGAAGTGCTCACGACCTTCACGAAGACCGATGCTTCCTCGCCAGTGAGCAGCTCGTCGATTCGACGCTCGTTGGTCCGATCGATGTAGCGACGCGGATAGTGGGTGATCAGTTCGAAGAGGTTGAAGATGTCGGACTTGTGGAGGCCTTTCAGCTTCTTCTCGCCAACGCCCGTGATCATCCGCATCGCCTCCGGCGAGGTCGAGCGCGATCGGAGCGCCGGAGAACATCCCCTCCATGACGAGAT
>CAZYLX010001026.1:0-1564 GCA_964648595.1 uncultured Acidimicrobiaceae bacterium | reverse complement strand
GCCGCCCCAGCGACACCGGCCCCGCCCCCCGAAGAACCTTTGGCAGCGGACGCAGCGCCTCTCGACAGTGAGAGCATTGCGTCTACAGCGGCGCTGGAGGAATTCCTCGACACCGGCGATGACGCTGGCACAGCACCCGGTCGGCTGGGCGCCGCTGGCCGCTTCATCACTCTCCTGGGAACCCTTATCGGCATCGGCGGCCTGGTATTCGCAGCGACAGTGATGCGTGGTCGACCACGAGACGTCCGCTACGTCTTGTTCTGGGTTCGCCGGGCCGGGCTCTTCGTGGTTGCCGGAGCCCTCATCGAGTTCGCGGCCCAAATTGTGACAGAGTCCGCCGGGAGCTGGTCTGCACTCTGGTCCCCATCAGCGGTCGGCGGTGTCATCACCTCGACATTCGGCGTCGCGACTGGCCTGCGCATCGCCGGCGGCATCGCGCTGGCCACTGGGGCTCGACTGGACACCATCGCCGCTTCTGAAGTCGTCGACCCGATCGCCGCCGTGCGCCAACTTGTGAGCACGGGGGTGTCGCGTGGCGATGTCGATATCTGGGCCACGGACGCCGCTCAGGACGTTGAGCCTCAACCAAAAGAGGATCCGCTTGTGCGGCCCGGTGATCATGCCTGGCTGGCCGGTAGCGGTTCCGCCGGAGCGGCCCTGGGCGCCATAGCGATCCTGTCCGCCTACCTCTTCGATGGTCACACCGTGACAAAAGGAAACCGGCTCTTCACCGGTGTCGTCGACATCGTGCACGTTGCCGGAGGCGCCATCTGGGCCGGAGGCGTCCTCATGCTCGCTGCCGTCCTGTGGCGTCGACATCGCGAGGGTCGAGACCTGCGAGCGCGCCAACTCGCCATGCGGTTCTCGGTGGTAGCGACCGCAGCGTTGGTTGTGGTCGGTTTGGCCGGCGTGATCTTGGCCATCGTCGTGCTCGACAGGCCGTCGGAACTGTGGGCCACCGAATGGGGCCGCATCCTCATCCTCAAGATCATCTTTGTCGGTATTGCTGCAGCAGCCGGGGGCTACAACCACAAGATTCTCACCCCCGCGCTGGACAGCGCTCCCGACGACGCAGTCCTCTCTCGCCAGTTCCGCAATGTCGTCACCGGCGAAGCTGTCGCTTTGGTCGCGGTGGCTGTCGCCACCGCATTTCTCATGGGAGCAGCATCATGACCCTCGCCGTCCTTGGTCAACTGAAATCACATCTGTCAGGTCGTGCTGTTCCGATCGGTGTGCTCATCGGGCTCGCCACCGTCATGGGCGCCTGCGGATCAGACACGACAACTCCGGATGCGACGTCCAATGCTTCGGGTGGGGGAGCGGAGGTCTACGCCTCTTCGTGCGCCTCGTGCCACGGCGCCGATCTCCGAGGAACCGAGAAAGGGCCATCGCACTTGTCGATCGTGTACGAACCAAATCATCACGGCGACGATTCATTCAGGTCCGCCATAGCCAACGGCGCGCCCCAACATCACTGGAACTTCGGCGCCATGACACCGGTCGAAGGCCTCTCCGACGACGACGTCGAGGCCGTGATCAACTACATCAGATCCGAACAGGAACG
>CAZYLX010001025.1:0-1566 GCA_964648595.1 uncultured Acidimicrobiaceae bacterium | reverse complement strand
CTGTCCAAGCGAGAGACCTCGAAGGGCGATCGAGGCATCGTCGAGGTGGAGACCAAAGGCCTGAACCAGCGGGGCGAAGAGGTCTGTTACTTCAAGCGCAAGGTGCTCGTCTGGAAACAAGAGAACGCCCCGAAGCGTCAGCGGCCATATGACGAGAGCATCTGGTCTGACTGAACAGCGGATCGAACCCGGGCCACTGCTCGCGTGGTTCTCCGCCAACAGCCGCGATCTTCCGTGGCGGCGAACTCGCGATCCGTGGGCGATTCTTGTCTCCGAGCTCATGCTCCAACAGACCCAGGTCGCCCGTGTCATCGACCGGTTTCCTCGATTTCTCGAGCGATTCCCGACACCGACGTCCTGCGCCGATCGGCCCGTCGGCGACGTGATCGATGAGTGGTCCGGTCTCGGTTACAACCGGCGCGCCGTGAACCTGCATCGCTCGGCCGTCGTCGTTCGAAATGATCACGGTGGCGCTGTGCCTTCGTCGCTTCCAGGGCTGTTGGCCCTCCCGGGCGTCGGTCCGTACACCGCTCGGGCGGTCCGGGCGTTCGCCTTCGAACTCGACGACGGTGTCGTCGACACGAACATCGGTCGAGTGCTGGCCCGCCTCGGGGGTCTGCCGCTCAGGCCGGTGGAGGCGCAGCGATTGGCCGACGGCTTGGTACCCGTTGGTGAGGGTTGGCACTGGAACCAGGCAGTCATGGAACTGGGGGCAGTGATCTGTCGCCCGACCCCGAGCTGCTCGGGGTGTCCGATCGTTGCCGACTGCTCATGGCAGGGGAGTGGCCCCGATCCGGCGACCGGCTCCGCCGGAGTGTCGAAGGGGCAGAGCCGGTTCGATGGCTCGGACCGGCAGGGTCGCGGCAAACTTGTCGACGCGCTCCGTTCCGGATCCGTTGCGCTGAGCGATCTCGCCGACGTCATGGGCTGGCCGGAAGACCTTGACCGGGCCGGGCGGGTTGCGGCCACCCTTGTCGTCGATGGCCTGGCCCTCGAACGTGGCGGCAGACTGGAACTCCCATGACATCGAAGTGGTGCCCCTCGTGTGGCGACGAGTACGAGACCCGCGTCGAGCGGTGTCTCGACTGCCTCGTGCCGCTCGTCGACGACGCACCGAAGGCGCTCGAGCCGGTCGGCGAAGGTTTCGATGACAACGTCGCGCCTCCCCACCCCGTCTTCCGGTTCGATATCAGCGGAATGATCTCGGAGCGCCGAGTTGTCTTGTTCAACCACCTCGAGGCCGTGCCGATCCCGTTTCTCGTGGTCGACGAAGACACGCTCGAGGCGCTTCCCGGCTACGAGGACGAACTGACCGAAGCTGTTGCCGGCGTGATGAGAAGCGAACGGCTCAGAAAGCTCCGCTATGCCGTTCCCCTCGAGGGTCGGCCTCTCGGACTGGTTCGCCGGACCGGATCGGTGTTGATCGACATGGTCGTGGCGGCTGTCATCATCTTGGTAGCCGTCCGCTTGGGAGACGGCGGAGTGACAATCCTCATTGTGTTGACCCTGTTGTTCATGAATCAGGCCGTTGGGATCGGCGAACGTGGCCTCAGCATCGGAAAGCTC
>CAZYLX010001024.1:0-1577 GCA_964648595.1 uncultured Acidimicrobiaceae bacterium | reverse complement strand
GGTCGACTCATTCCCAGTGGCACCCGCCGCTCCTACCGCCGTCGAGCCCGACGACGCCGCAGCATCTGATGATGCGAGCGACGCCCCGGCGATCGTTGCCGTCTGCGTCATTTCAGCAGCGGGCGACGACTTCGACCGTTGCCTCACCTCGCTTGTCGAACAGGACTATTCCAATCTGTCGATTCTCGTGATCGATGCAGGTAACGATGAGCCGATCGTCGATCGCGTCGCGTCGATCGCACCCGACGCTTATCTCCATCGGTTGCAGACCAATCCCGGCTTCAGTGCAGCGGCCAACCAGGCGCTCACCCTCGTCAAGGACGCCACGTTCCTGCTCTTCTGCGATGGGAGCGTCGAACTCGAGGCCCGGACGGTGACGGCGCTTGCAGAGGAGATGTTCCGCTCCAACGCCGGGATTGTCACCCCGAAGTTCGTCGAATGGGACGATCCTCGGCGCCTCGTCAGCGTCGGGATGGGTGCGGATCACTACGGCGTGAAGATCGATCTCGTCGAGCCCAGGGAATTCGACCAAGAACAACACGACGGTGTGCGTGATGTGTTCGTTGCGCCATCCGGTGTTCAGCTCATCCGCCGCGACCTCTTCACCACGCTCGATGGTTTCGACCCCACCATGGGCTCGGAGAACGAAGATGTCGATTTGTGTTGGCGAGCTCACATCGTCGGCGCCCGAGTCGTCGTGAATCCGAGCACAGCGGTGAGGCGCCGCACACCTCCGATCGATCCCCACCCATCTCGCCTGATGCTTCGCAATCGGTTGCGAAGCTTGCTGGTGACGTCGTCTCGGTGGACGCTGGTCCGCACGCTCCCCGTCGCCGTGTTGTTCGTCATGGCCGAGGCCATCGCGTTGCTCTTCTCGGGCAGACGAGGGCGGGCTGCCTCAGCGTTGGGTGTTCTACCGAGAACGTTGTCGGAACTCGGCGAGATTCGAACTCGGCGAGCCCGGCTACAGGGCACTCGCCAGATTTCGGACCACGAAGTCCGAGCCCTTCAAGTCGGAGGGTCGGTTCGTGTAGGCGACTACATGCGCCACCGGTTCGGTGCCGGACAGGACCGGCTTGCTGGACTCGTTGGCTCCGTTCGAGAAAGCCTCGCCGGCGACGAGTTGACGGCTCAGCGCGTCGCTGCACTCGGTGGCCTGCTGTTGGCGCTGCTCGGTCTCTTCGGCAGTCGTGAGCTGCTTTCATCAGGTGTTGTGCCCGTCGGTGACATCCCGCAGCTTCCGGACGGTCGTACGTTGTTGGGAGAGTGGTGGAGCGGGTGGCGCTCGGCTGGCACCGGTGGTCAGACCGCCGCGCCAGTGTTGTTTTTCCTGCTCGGTGTCGCCCGTTCGGTGTTCTTCTTCGCCCCCGGGTTGCTCGACACCTTGCTCGTCATTGGTCCGCTGGTCGCCGGAGCAGTCGGAGCGTGGCGACTGGCCAGGCCGCTGGGAAGCCCTCGAGGTGCCATTGCCGCCGCGTTCGTCTATTCGTGCAACCCGGTGCCGTTGTCGATCATCGGTGCTGGTCGTTGGCAAGTCTTGATCCTCTGGTCCGCCGCCCCGTTCCTGATTGTCTCGG
>CAZYLX010001023.1:0-1579 GCA_964648595.1 uncultured Acidimicrobiaceae bacterium | reverse complement strand
CGCCAGAAACGGGCCCAAGGCGCCAAATGATACACCCCCCTCAGGTGTATCATTTGACTCTCATTCGGGCCGCGATGGGCGCGGCCGGCGGGATGGCCCCCGCTGTCATCATCGAGCGGGTCTGAGCCATGAGCGCCCTCTACGACGACACCCACGAGCTGTTCCGGCAGAGTTTCCGTTCGTTCGCCGACGCCGAGGTCGTTCCTCGCATCGAGGAGTTCGAGACCGCAGGCATCATGGATCGGTCGATCTACACCGAGGCCGGCAAACACGGCTTCGTCGGAATGAACGTACCCGAGCAGTGGGGCGGCGGCGGGACCACTGACTTCCGCTACAACGCGGTCATCGGGGAGGAAGTCGCGGCTGTTGGCCTCGGTGGTGGCGGGTTGGGCCTGACCCTCCACAACGACATCACCACGCCGTACTTCGTCGAGTACTGCAACGATGAACAGGCCGCCCGTTGGCTGCCCGGCATCGCATCCGGTGAACTCATCACCGCTGTAGCCATGACCGAGCCCGGTACTGGGTCGGATCTCGCAGGTATCGCCACCACGGCGGTCCGCGACGGCGACGAATACGTGGTGAACGGGGCAAAGACCTTCATCACCAACGGCATCAACTCCGATCTTGTGATCGTTGTCTGCAAGACCAGCCCGGACGGCGGACGAAACGGCATGTCGCTTCTCGTGGTGGAGCGGGGAATGGATGGGTTCGAGCGAGGCCGCAACCTCGACAAGATCGGCCAACACTCGGCAGATACGGCCGAGCTGTTCTTCACCGACGTCCGAGTTCCTGTCGCGAATGTCCTCGGTGAGGAGGGCAAGGCCATGGAGTATCTGACCTTCAACCTGGCACAAGAGCGGCTCTCGCTAGGGGTCTATGGCCTCGCCGCTTCGAAGGCTGCGCTGGGCTGGACCGTCGACTATGTGAAGGAACGCACGGCATTCGGGCAGCCGATCGCTTCGTTCCAGAACACCAAGTTCGTGTTGGCTGATGTCGCAACGCAGATCGAGGTCACCACGCCGTTCATGCACCAATGCATCGAGAAGCTGAACGCCGGGGAGCTGAGCGGAGCCGAGGCCGCCATGGCGAAACTCTGGGGCAGCGAGCTACAAGGCCGCGTCACCGACGCGTGTCTCCAGCTCTTCGGTGGCTACGGCTTCATGTCCGAGTACCCGATCGCGCGGGCGTACACCGATGCCAGGGTGTGTCGGATCTACGGCGGCACATCCGAGATCATGAAGACCATCATCTCCAAGGACGTGCTGGCCTGAGCTTGACAGTCAGCGTCTCACCGGGGTTTGCTCAACCCGGGAGCGTCAATGGCGGAGGGTCGTTGGCGTGAGTGTCCCGGAGGGAATCATGATGAATGTGCGTCAGGATTTGCTGGTCGATTCCTTCCACGAGCCCTTGTCGGCCCGTGGTTCCTTGGGAAGGCCGAGGACCCGCTCGCCAATGATGTTCCGCTGGACTTGTGACGTACCGGCGTAGATCGTTCCCGAGCGGGCGATCAGGGCGCTGCTGACCATGTTGGCTGGAGTTGCCGGTGTACCGGCAGGAGCGGCGCCGAGCCCACCCC
>CAZYLX010001022.1:0-1580 GCA_964648595.1 uncultured Acidimicrobiaceae bacterium | reverse complement strand
TGGGCAACGGCCCGGGCCAGCTGTTCAGCCGAGGCACCATCGGAACCGGCAGCGACGAGTGAGGCGACCACCACAGCCGGATCTTCGTCGAGCAGACACCACGCCAGGGCAGCAACCTCTTCGTCGGTGAGCGTGCCGTCGCCCGGCACGAGCTCGGTCTGCTCGATCAGAGCGGACAGATCCTTGGGGTGGCGCCAGGCCGAGAGCTCCTCGTGACGAGTCGCGGCCGCAGTCTGCTGAACCAGGGCCGAAAGAAGAAGCGGCGCGGAGTCGTTCCCGATGAGGCTGACGAGCTCGAAGGCCTTGTTGGTGAAGTCGACCGTGTGGCCCTCGTCGATGAAGACATGGTCGGTGACAGCGGCGAACATCATCGCCTCCACCTCCGCGTTGCTGGTGTCGTCACTGGCCATCGCCGTCGCGAGGGCCCGTTCGGCCGAATCGGAACTGCGGGTGTCGATGAAGCGTCGATACCACGAGGCAAGCCGGTCGGAGGCGACGTCAGCCCCGTCGAGGGGGTCAAGGGAGAATCGGGGTGGGTGACCACCGACGTCGTCGGCGAGAAAGGCCAGGGCGTGAGTGAGTGCAAGGGCTTGGTCGGCTGGATACAACCCGGGCAGCACGTTGGCCATCGCGGTGAGCACGGTCATGCCCCCACTCCAGCCCGAGGCCCGATTCTTGGCGCCGAATCGAGCTCCCACAGCCACGATGTCGGCAACGGGAACACCGAGTTCGAGCAACCCGAGCACCGACTTGGCCGTCACCAAGGTGATCCGGTCCTCGAGGCTGTCTTCCAGGCGAGCGAAGAGGCGCCCTTTCGGATCCGACTCGGCCCGAGCCTGCACGAAGACCTGACCATCACGGATGTCGACGTCGTAGGCCGAGGCGTCGTCGGCCCACGGGTCGAGCGTGCACCCCGACGAGAGGTCGAACCGGGCATGGTGCCAGTGGCAGGTGACCATGCCAGACTCGACCGTCCCACGATGGAGAGGCAAGCCCAGGTGGGGGCACCGGTCGTCGATGGCCCAGGCCCGTTCCTCGTGCCAGAACACCGCGACCGGGTGCTTGCCGACCTTGGTGACCAGGTGACCTTCGGAGCGGAGATCGTCGAAGCTGCCGGCCAGATTTTCCATAGGCCAACAGTCTCCCCGACCAAGGGCTCACAACGCCAGAGCTACCTCGACAAACTCCCGCTCATCAGGTCAGTCCGATCAACATGGCTGTCCCCCACACGAGCAGACCTGTTCCCAAGAGTCGGGTGGGCGTCTCGTTTGACGTCACCTTCTCGACGAGAACCACAGCGGCCACGAGGGCGATCCACCAGAGGTTCATCACACCGAGCACGAAGAGCAACGCCATCAGCGCCCAGCAACACCCGACACACAGGGACCCATGGTGTATCCCGAGCACCAGAGCCCCTTGCCGGCCGTCACGCCAACTGCCGAGGAGAAACCCGAGTGGGCTCCGGCACTTGCTCAGGCACTGATCTTTGATACCGGTGAACTGGTAGGCGCCGGCAGCGACGAGAAGGCCACCGCCGAGCCAACGGCTCGTCGACTCACCCATCATGTTGACGAGGGCGA
>CAZYLX010001021.1:0-1582 GCA_964648595.1 uncultured Acidimicrobiaceae bacterium | reverse complement strand
CCGTGTTTGCTACACTCCCAAGGTCGCAACCAGCCCACCCGACCTCTCTCGCATGGGCCGCGATCGTTCGGGCCGGGCTCGGACTCGTCGCTCGGGGTCGGCTTCTGCCTTGGGTGAGCCCCGACGGGTGGGACACCTGGCGTGTCGACCCGCTCGACCACGATCATGTGCTGACTGCTGAAGCTCTGGCTGGTGCGCTGCCCGCGCTTGGTCATGCGGTCCCTGTCGCCCGAGGTCGGATTCTCGATCCTCGTCACGCGGTTCGTGACTGTTGGGATGCCGTTGGCGATCGGATGGTTCGGACCCCTGCTGCCGCGAGCGTCAGCGCCAGCTCGATCTTCGCCGATCGGAACCCAACCCGGGTGCGCCATCTTCGGCCATGGGTCCGTGACGCCTCCGCTGAATTGTGCTCGGCAACCGGACTCGTGATCAACATGCATCCTCCAGATGGAGATCGCCCATTCTGGCGCGCGGTGTTTGCCCTGC
Organism: uncultured Acidimicrobiaceae bacterium; assembly: GCA_964648595.1. GTDB lineage: Bacteria > Actinomycetota > Acidimicrobiia > Acidimicrobiales > SZUA-35 > SZUA-35. Next base: position 1,096 of record CAZYLX010001021.1, on the reverse strand, counting down.
GAAGTCGTCTGGATCCCTCGCTCGTGGTCGATGGAGCCGAGCTGTGGGGCACCGACAACGACCTCACGGCTCGCTTCGGGGGTCAGGTCGAGATCGATCTGCTGGCTGGCCTGCGGCGCGCTGGTCAGGCCTGCTCGCTGTTCACAACGGTGCTCTCGCAGGCTGAACCAACAGAACTGGTCCTCGAAGACCACGCGGTCGACGAACTCCTCGAGCATCTCGACGACCTGGACGCGGCCGGAATCGATGTGCAATGGCCGTCGGATCTGCTCGGATCCGCCATCGAACGACGTCTCGTGGTCTCCGCATCGGCACCAGGTGACTCGATGCGTTCGCTTCTCGAGCTCGACGCATTGCTCACCATCGACTGGGAGTTCCTCCTCGAAGGACATCGCCTGACCAACGCAGAGCTGGCCATATTGGCCGAGGCGAAACGAAACGTCGTCTCGATCAGAGGAAGGTGGGTTCGCCTCGACCCGGCGGCGCGTGCTCGTCTTCTCTCGCCACCGCCGATCATGGCGGCGGGTGACGCCCTTGCATCACTCCTCGAAGGCGAAGCATCGATCGGCGAGGGTCTCCTCGATGAACGTGTGCCGATCATCGGCCGGGGCGAAGTTGCACGATTGTTGGATGACATTCGCGGCCTCGACGGAGCGGACGGTCTGCAGCCTGGGCCGGGGTTCAGCGCCACGCTGCGTCCCTATCAGGAGCGCGGTCTGCGTTGGCTGAACGATGTCTGCGACCGCGTGGGCGGAGGCTGTCTGGCCGACGACATGGGGCTGGGGAAGACGGTGCAACTCCTGGCGCTCCACTCGGTTCGGCGCGGTTCCACCCTTGTGGTGTGCCCGACGTCGCTGATGGCCAATTGGGAGCGCGAGGCAGGAAGGTTCCTCCCTGGTGTTCCGGTTCGACGATTTCATGGCCCCAACCGCGCCCTCGACATCGATGCGTTGGCCGATCCCAGCCCGGAGGGTCCGGGGCAGATCGTGCTGACCACATACGGAGTGGTCCGCTCCGACGCCGAGCTGTTGGCCGAGTGCGGCTGGGATCTCGTGATCGCCGATGAAGCACAGAACGTAAAGAACCCGCGTTCCCG
>CAZYLX010001020.1:0-1587 GCA_964648595.1 uncultured Acidimicrobiaceae bacterium | reverse complement strand
ACATAGCCCCGTCCCTCGTTGGAGGGTAAAATGCCGTCACCAATAAGAAAGGCGGTCCGCCCGGTACCGATGGCCCAGATGGGCTCATAGGCAATGACGAGTGCCGCCACCAGTTCGGCGCTGACACTGTTCAATCCAGCCCGGACCTGGGCCGAAACCTTGGATTCGGCGTCGCCGGCTTCGCGCTCCTCGAGCGTCTCGCCGACACAGAGAATCGGCACCATCTCGTTGGCCAGGATCGCCTTCACCTTGGCGTTGACCATCTCGTCTGTCTCACCGAAGACTTCGCGACGCTCCGAGTGGCCGACGATCACGTAGCTGACGTTCATCTTCGCCAACATCGAAGGAGCGACTTCGCCGGTGAACGCGCCCTTCTCCTCGAAATGGCAATGCTGCGCACCGAGGTGGAATGGGAGCCGATCAGCTTCGAGGACCGTCTGCACCGTCCGCAAATCGGTGAACGGCGGATGGAGAGAGATGTCGACGACATCGACGTCGTCGGTCGTGACCTGGTAGCTGAGCTCCTGAACCAGCTTGAGCGCCTCGAAATGATTGAGGTGCATCTTCCAGTTGCCGCTGATGAGTGGGGTTCGTGACATGTCAACTCCGTGTTGTTCAGTTGCGCAGCGTTGTCAGCTACGTAGTGCGGCGAGCCCAGGAAGGTCGCCTTGTTCGATCAGTTCGAGGGAAGCGCCGCCACCGGTGGAAACGTGGTCGACACTTCCATCGACACCGAATTGCTTGGCTGCCGCTGCAGAGTCTCCCCCACCAACGACCGTGAATGCTCGTGTCTCAGCCATCGCTCCTGCTACGGCTCGAGTGCCGGCCTCGAAACGTGGGTCCTCGAACACACCCATCGGGCCATTCCACAACACGGTGCCGGCGTCGAGGATGACGTCGGTGAACAGCGCAGCCGAATACGGGCCGATATCGACCCCCATCCATCCGGAACTCAAGTCAACCCCGGCCTGGCGGACTTCTCCACCGGTTTCGAACAGCTTTCCCCCGCCGCCCAGCGCCGTGATGTCCTGGGGAAGGTGAATGGTTGCGTCGCTGTCGAGCAATCGGGCGCACGTGTCGACCATGTCCGGTTCGAGCAAAGAATCGCCGACATCATGGCCCTTGGCTTTGAGGAACGTGAAGGCCATGCCGCCACCGACGATGATGCTGTCGACGATGCCCAACAGTGCCTCGATGACGCTGAGCTTGTCGGAAACCTTCGCGCCGCCCATGATCGCAACGAACGGCCGACGGGCATCATTGCGGACGCCGAGCAGCACGCCGACTTCCTTTGCCAGAAGACGGCCGGCAGCCGAGGGAAGCTTGGATGGTGGGCCGACGATCGAGGCGTGCTCGCGGTGCGAGGCCCCGAATGCATCATTCACGTACGCATCGTGCCCCGCGACCAACGCATCAACAAAGGCCGGATCGTTGCTGGTCTCGCCCGGACTGAACCTCAGGTTCTCGAGCAGGTCGACCCCGGGTGCGAGGGTGGCGAGGTGAGCTCGGACGGGATCAATCGAGAACTCGGGATTCGGTTCACCCTTCGGCCGACCTCGATGCGAACACGCGGTGACCGAGGCGCCC
>CAZYLX010001019.1:0-1588 GCA_964648595.1 uncultured Acidimicrobiaceae bacterium | reverse complement strand
TGGTAGCGAGCATCTTGCTGGCGAGAGCGGACGGACTTGCGGTCGGTGGGATGTACTCGGGCCGATCTGTGGAAACCATCTTCGACACAGCGACTCAAGCCACCCATTTCGAATGCGGCCTCGACGCCGTCAGTTCCATCGACCGGCATGGAGACGTCGTCACGCCACCAGACGAGTCGGCTTATCTCGTTCGGTACGGGCTCGTCCGGTCTGACGACGATGGCCGCTGGCTGGTCGAAGTCGTGCGCCTCGAAGGTCCGGAAAGAACGCCGTGCGATCTCTTGTAGCGGTGGCTGTCGTGCTCCTTGGTCTAGCGATGAACCAGACCACAGCGTGGGCAGGCCTTTCCAACGACGGACTAGATGCCGAGGTCGATTTCACGCCAACAGCGACCGGCGTGGTGTTTGGCGTGAGCGCGTGGTCGGGTGGAAAGTCGATTCCGGTCGGCACGAATCCGCTCACCGGGTGCGTGATTCTCGGTGGCCTGAGCGGCGAGGCGGCGATCGACTATGCCGGAGCCAAGGGCATTCTTGTCGGCATCACTGACCCCGAAATGGCCGTGAGCGACTCCACCTACATCTTCGTCAGCTGCCCCGATCGCATCTTCAACGGCTTCAACTGGGCGGTCTGGGAACAAGGCGAACCGGCGCCGCCTGCGGTCATCGATGCGCTTTCTGACGCCGCTCGCTCTGCCATCTCCGTGCCCGAACTCACCCCACAGACCGCACCGGACGGCATCGACACCCCGTTCCTCACCCAACTCCCGGTCTGGCTTTGGCTACCCGAATCCAGCTGGGTTCCCGTCTCAGGAACGGCGTCGCTCGCCAACCTCGGCTTGTCGATCACTGCAACGGCGACTCCGATCAGCACCGACTGGGCGACCGGCGCTGATGTCAACGCCACCGTGAGCTGTACGGCCGGAACGGCGTGGCTCGACGGCCTCGAAGACGACGACACCGACTGCACCGCCACCTACACCGAGACCACTCCGGTCGGGACAACGATCGATCTCACCGTCACGACCAACTACGACATCGCCTTTGCCTGCACACCAGGACTGTGCGACCCAGCCGCGATCAACCTGCCTGGCCTCGCCATCACCGTCAGCAGGCCGGTCACCGTGACCGAGGCCCGAGGCCTGATTATCCGCTGATCCCTCCAAGGCTCGCCGCACTCTGCGGCGCAGCTGCAGCGTGGATCGCAGTCAGGAACGGCTGTCGAGCTCGTTCTTCAGGTCCGCGGCCTTGCGCTTGTTGCGGCGGCGTGACCCAACGAGCCACACGAGTGCCAAGCCGACCAACAAGCCCACGATGGCGCCCACCAGACTCCCACCTCGGAAACCAGGCCCGTCAACATCGAGAATGCGTTCGCCGGCATGAGCGGCGTTGCCGTCGCCCATCACGATCCCGAGCGTCATCAGGTTCGGTGAAGCCAAGATGAACGCGGCGACGAGAAAGACGAGTGCCCGCTTCCAGCTCTTCTTCAATCGCCAGCCAAGCGCAATCACCAAGACCGGCAGCAGCGTGAAGAGGAAGCCGGCTGCGAATCCCAGCATGTTGCCGAAGAGCAGGCGGCCATCGATGACATC
>CAZYLX010001018.1:449-1599 GCA_964648595.1 uncultured Acidimicrobiaceae bacterium | reverse complement strand
CGGGCGACGCTGCTCGTCACGGCGGCATCGCTGATCGCCGCACTGCTCGCGTTCGGCCCTCCGGCGGCCGCCGATACCACCTGGATCGACGAGGGCTTCGAGTCGTCATCGTGGGAAGACTCGAGCACCTGGTGGAACTGGCTCGCGGGCGACTACATCTCACGCACACAGATCCCGGGAATCGAAGGCAACGGGACACGAATCACGATGAGGCCCGGCCGCCACGCGGCCGCGATGCTCAACTACCAGTTCTCACGGCACGGGCACAGCCAGCCGGATGAGGCCTGGTTCCGTTACTGGATGCGCTTCGAGACCCTGCCAGAAGAGACCGGAAAGCTCCCAGGCTTCATGGCGCTCTACTCCGACTCCGCCCGTGGAAAGGTTCCCCCGTCAGAGAGCCGTCCAGGATGGTCGGCCCGCGTCCTGTTCGGTCCCGGCGACGGCGGCACGAACGTTCGGCTCGGCTACTACCTCTACTGGCTCGGTCAGTCCCAGTCTTACGGCGACGGGCTCTGGTGGTCGCAGCAAGCTCCGCTCGGCGAGTGGGTCTGTGTCGAAGGACACGTCGCCATGAACACGCCGGGTTCGAGCAACGGCGAACTCGACGCCTGGATGAACGGGGACCCGGTGTTCGAGCGCGACGACATCCTGTACCGGTCGTCGTCTCAGGCCTCGGTGCATATCAGGGAATTCATGTTCGAGGTCTACTACGGAGGATCGAGCACCCCGCCCCGCGACACGCCGGTGAGCTTCGACGGACTCGTTGTCGCCGACCACCGGGTCGGTTGTGGCGATGCCGAGCCGCGGAGTTCATTTGAGGACACCGCAGGATCACCGTTCGCGAACGACATCGAGTGGCTGGCCGGCGAAGGCATCACGAAGGGCTGCAACCCCAGCGCAAACACGCGATTCTGTCCGAACCAAGCCGTGACACGGGGCCAGATGGCAGCGTTCCTTCACCGAGCTCTCGACGGCGTGGTTGACGTGCCGGAAGCGCCGCCGCCTCCACCGGCCCCGCCATCGGCGTGGGGCGTCGAAGTGGACGACTACGAGGCCGCGCTGGACACCATGAATGCAAGCGGCCAGCCGCTCGACATGATCCACCTCGAGTATCCGCTCTCCGGAGGCGACTGGCTGGCGACCGGCGGGT
>CAZYLX010001018.1:0-439 GCA_964648595.1 uncultured Acidimicrobiaceae bacterium | reverse complement strand
GAGCCACTCCTATTGGGTACCGCTCCAACTCTCGAAGATCCGCGACGCCGGCGCCGTCCCCTACATCGAGTTCTACGACACCAACATCTCGGGGTTCAACGCAGGCCGGTACGACCGGGAGTTCGCCGCCTGGGTCGACATCATCACCGGATGGCTCGACGACGATCCAGCCAACCGCCTGCTGATTGCCCCATTCCCAGACGCCAACAACAAGAACGTCTCGTACGGCGACAGCACAGGAGCATTCAAGACGGCATATCGCAAGGTCTACGACGCGGTGATGACCGAAGGCGTCGACGGCTCCCAGGTGCGATTCGTGTATCAGATGTCGGGCGAGCTGAACTCGAACCGCTACTCGAAGGCCTCGGTCGGGACCGGGTTTGGAGCCTTCTGCCCGGGAGCGGAGTACCTCGACCTCGCCGCGATCTCTTGGCTCAAC
>CAZYLX010001017.1:0-1608 GCA_964648595.1 uncultured Acidimicrobiaceae bacterium | reverse complement strand
GGATGCACCGCCTGCACACCAGTCGGCGAAATCGAGATCGGCATCGACGCCGGCTGACCCATGATCGTCGTCGCCATGTCGCGGGTTGGCGACTGGCCGGCGGTCACCGGGCGGAAACCGAGCTCGTCAAAGGCTGACAAGTTGTCGTTCATCGACAACCCGGCCTCTGAGCCAGCGATCAACGCGCTGTAAACCGAACGAGGCAAACGCCTCTTGGCCCGCTTCTGGGCTACGGCAACCGTCTCGAACCAGTCGTTCGCCACGTGGGTCTCCTTGTCAGACGAACCGCTGACGATAGACGCCCGAACCTCGCCATTGACAACGCAAGCGGCGCCAGCCCGTCAGCGCATGGAACCGCTTGTTCAGCCCGGAGGGCGGACGGCGACGCCTGCCTCGATCATCGCCCGCTTCGCATCGCCGATCGTGGCTTCTCCGAAGTGGAAGATGCTGGCTGCTAAGACAGCAGTAGCGCCGCCTTCGACCGCCCCCGGGGCGAAGTCTGCGACACCGCCAACTCCGCCGGACGCAATGATCGGAACACTCGCCGCATCGGCGACGGCGCGAGTCATCTCGATGTCGAATCCGTCGCGGGTGCCGTCCCGATCGATCGAATTCACCATGATCTCTCCTGCGCCGAGTTCAACGACGTGTCGAACCCACTCGATGGCATCGATTCCCGTCGCCTCGCGCCCGCCCTTGACGTAGATCTCGAAGCCACTGGCTGTCGAATTGCTCCGCTTCGCGTCGATCGCGACAACACAGCACTGCGATCCGAACTCGGCCGCGATCTCCGACACCAACTCCGGTCGAGCGACGGCAGCGGAATTGACAGACACCTTGTCGGCACCAGCCCGCAGCAGCGTCCGGGCGTCGTCAACGGTGCGGATACCTCCACCAATGGTAAACGGAATGAACACCTGCTCAGCAACGGCACGAGCCATCTCGACGGTGGTGTCACGCCGTTCGTGTGATGCGGTGATGTCGAGGAAGATCAGTTCATCCGCGCCCTGATCGTCGTAACGAGCGGCCAGTTCGACGGGATCGCCAGCATCCTGGATGCCGATGAAGTTGACCCCCTTCACCACTCGGCCCTGGTCGACGTCGAGGCACGGGATCACGCGGACGACGATCTCGGAATGGGGGCTCACGATGCTGCGCCTTCGTTGGAACCTGCGTCGGTCACTGACGCAATGGCCTGGAGCGCTTCTCTGACGGTGAACGCACCCTCGTAGAGCGCACGACCGGTGATGGCGCCGTCGAAGCGCCGGCCATCGACGGAGATGGAGGCGAGTGTTGTCATGTGCTCGACCGTACCGATCCCGCCGGACGCGATCACGGGAATATCGGTGGCCCGCAGTAGGGCGGTCAATCCGTCGACGTCGGGGCCGGCCAGGGTGCCATCGACGGAGATCTCGGTGACCACCAAGGCTTGGACACCAGCATCTGCGAACTCCGCCGCCAGCTCCTTCACGGTGCGGCCGGTGCGTTCGGTCCATCCATGGGTCGCGACTTCGTCGCCCCGAGCATCGAGCCCAACCGCGACCACGTGGTCGGCAGCTACCGCGTGCACCAGATCTGGCTCCTCTACCGCAGCCGAGCCGATCACAA
>CAZYLX010001016.1:0-1610 GCA_964648595.1 uncultured Acidimicrobiaceae bacterium | reverse complement strand
GTCCGGATCGTCGCCATGGCGAAGCTGAAAGTATGCGGAGAATGCAGAAACCGCTGCTCGAGCGCCCGGCTTCAGCGCCCGGGCGATGCCTTCGAGAATGGCCTCGTCGAGTTCTCGAAGCGGAAGTGTGTCGTCAGCGCCGGGGCCGCCGGTGAGCCCGAACGCCCCCTGGCAGAGCGAGATCACCGCGTCGAACTCTGCATCGAAGGCAAGCGCCCGGGCATCACCCAATTGATAGTGCTCGGTCGGTCCGGCCTGCTCGCTTGCCAAGTTCACGAAGCGAGGAGAGATGTCGACGCCGACCACCTCGAACCCCGCTGCGGCCAGGGCCTTGCAGTGGCGGCCGGTGCCGCATCCAACGTCGAGGACCCGCTGACCAGGAGTAAGAGCGAGCATTTCGATGAGGGCAGCGGTCTCCTGCTCCGTTCCCTTCGTGAAGGAGTAGCGCTCATAGGCCGCCCCCATGTGTTCCGCCAACTCACTGAACCAATGGTCGCCCTGCTGCCCAAACCCCGGGTTCGTCACCGTCATTTCCGACCTCCTCAGCCCCCGGTTTGGCGAGCCTCGGCCGGCGCCCACCCGCAAAGTCGTGGCATTGCACGCAAACAATCGGCGACCGACGTCCAACCGGGGGCTGACAGCACTGAAAGTGAGGGTGACGAACCCGGGGTTTGGAGCATCATGGTTGGTTGATCAGTCTTTGGCGTCGGCCCAGGTTGCTCCGAAGCTCAAGTTGATTGCCAGAGGAACCGCGAGATCGAACGCGTTGGACAGCGAATCGAGAACAACCTCTGTTGCCGCCTCTTTCTCGGCCGGGGTCACCTCCAGGATCACCTCGTCGTGCACCTGGAGCACGACTCGACTCGCGAGACCCGAAGCATCCAGCGCGCGATCTAGACGAACGAGCGCCACCTTGAAGATGTCGGCTGCGAGACCCTGGATGCCGGCATTCATTGCTTGCCTCTCCCCCGCCAGCCGAATGTTGGTCCGATCACTTCGAAGCTCAGGAATCATGCGCCGTCGACCGAACAGGGTCTCGGTGTAGCCCCTGTTCCTGGCCTCGGTCACTGTCGCATCCATGTAGGCCCGAACCGCAGGGAATCCCTCGAAGTACGAGTCCAGGATCATCACCGCTTCGCTGGTCTTGATCCCGAGGCGTTGGCCGAGCCCATAGGCCTCCATGCCATAGGCCAAGCCGTACGACACCATCTTTGCCTTGCTCCGCTGCTCGAAGGTCACATCCTCCGGCTCGACGTCGAATACCCGGGCGGCGACAGCGGAATGGACGTCGGTCCCGGCGGTGAATGCCTCGATGAGCCCAGGGTCCTCGGCGAGATGGGCGATGCATCGCAGTTCGATCTGGTTGTAGTCAGCCACGAGGAACTCGGTCCCAGGAGAAGGTACGAACGCCTTGCGGAAGCTCCGCCCCATCTCGGTACGGACTGGAATGTTGTGCAGGTTCGGATGCTCGCTGGAAAGCCTTCCCGTGCGGGCAACGGTCTGGTTGAACGTCGCTCGAATGCGATCATCCGCGTCGGCTTCGGCAAGAAGAGCCGCGCCATAAGTGGAACGGAGCTTCTCGACTTCGCGGTAGCGGAGGAGATGATCGA
>CAZYLX010001015.1:0-1611 GCA_964648595.1 uncultured Acidimicrobiaceae bacterium | reverse complement strand
GGCCACCGTGAGATTCACGGAGGACGTGTTGGAACTCGGCCTCGACCTGGCCGCCCATCATCAACTATGGAAGCTGTTTGAGACATTCAAGTCTTCCTCGGCAGTGCGCTCGGTCCTTTTCATGCCCGGCGGCACGTGCTTCACACCGGAGCGTTGCGGCCAGCTGATCGAGGACATCCGGATCGCACAATCGAACAGTCCTCTGCACCTTCCGGTTCCCCGCGAGGAGAACGCGGCGAGGTACCTCGTGCAGGCACTCGTCGATCTCCCCAAGCCGGTGGCCATAGCCTTCGAAGGGCAGGTCGATCTGCTCGCACTGGGACCCGCTCTGGCGTGTGATCTCCGGCTGGCCGCCGCCGACACGGTGTTCGTGAACCGCTGCCACCAGATCGGAATCCCCCCGGGGTTCGGTCTGGCCGGCCTGCTGCCTCTCTACGTCGGTCTGGGCAGAGCCCGGCAGGTGCTTCTGAAGCCGGCCCGCATCAGCGCTACCGAGGCACTGGAGATGGGAATCGTCGATGAGGTCGTGCCGCTTCACGCGCTCGAGGACACGGCGCAGAGCCGAGCCCGGGACCTCGCCGGACTCGACCCCCAGGTCGTACGTTCGGTGAAGCGTCTGCTTCGGTTGAACCTCCCGGATATCAATCGGCACTTCGATGCCGAGTGCCAGGAGATGAGAAGCGCGTTCCGGCACACACAGAACGAGGGACGCGACGAGTAGCCCGGACACTCGTCTCCCTCTGGCTCTGGTTTTGCGATCCGACACGGCTCAGGCTGAGCGAGGTTGACCACCCTCTCCCAGCTTGCCAGCCAGTTTCTCGATTCGATGGCGCATCGACTCGGGCAATCTGGCATCGGGTTCTCTGGAGCGTCCCGATCGATCGGACGTAGAATAGCGGCATGTTCCGGGTATTTCTCGCCACCTACCTGGCGTTCTTTGCCTGCTTCCTGCCGGCTCTCCACACCTGTGATTCAATCGTCGGGCCGGCCTCCTCCGACGGGACCGGACACAACGTTGCTGCGCCCCACGATCAACACGATCATCACGAACCGGGTCAGGACGATCTCTGCATCGTCTGCCGCCTGACCGAGGATTCCGGCGGCGTGATGGCGCCGTCCTCCCCCGTGTTGACGGACAGTCGGACTGTCTCCGATCGCATCGACCCGGTGCCACCGGTCCTGCTCCCCTCTACCGTCCTCGAAGAGATCTTCCCCCGCGCTCCCCCCGCCTGACGCACCACTAACTCAGCGCTGACTGGTTCCGACCGTGTCCCCCTCGACGGGGCCGACACGTTCGATTGTGGATGCATCAATCGAGGGGTAACGAGAATGAGAAGCAATCGCCATAATTGGTCGGTCGGGATTCTGGTCCTGGCCGCAATGGCCCTGTTCGCACCGCCGATCTTCGCGCAGGACGAAGCGGTGCCGGATCCAGGCCTGAAGGAACTCGAGCTGAGACTCGACGAGATGCAGCAAGCCATGAAGGAGATGGAGAAGAGGCATGAGGAAGAAACCCAGGCGTTGAGAGACGAGTTGGAACGGCTGAAGAAAAAGGGGTCTGACCCCAATTCCTCCGACATCGACGCCGAACTGGATCGACTGCTCGAACTC
>CAZYLX010001014.1:0-1612 GCA_964648595.1 uncultured Acidimicrobiaceae bacterium | reverse complement strand
CCGGAGAATCCGCCGGCCAGCCCCGGGGATCCGTTATATGTGGTAGCGGCCGCGCATGCGGCGGGCGCCGCCGGGACCAACTGGCGCACCGATCTCGAGGTCCACTGCTGGAGCGACGGGGAGGCTACGTTCAGCATCGAGTTGCTCGAGCACGGGGCGAACAACAGCAATCCGAGAGAAGAGCATTTCACCCTCGCCTCCGGCGAAAGTGTTCGCTTCGAAGACGTCCTCGACACCGTTTTCGCCTTCGACGGTGCGGCAGCCCTGAGGATCAAGCCGACGAGCGGGAGAGTTCTGGTGACGAGCCGAACCTACAACCTGCTGGGTGAAGACAACGACCTCGGGCTTCCCGCAGGAGCGACATTCGGCCAGTACATCTCGGGAGTGACGACAGACGATGCAGTCGGATTCGGCGAGGAGGGACGCCTCATCCAGCTCTCGCACTCGATTGACGACGCGCGCGGCTCCCGGACGAATCTCGTGCTGGTCAACGCCACCTCGGTGGTCCTCGATGTGACGATTGATCTCCACAACGCCGACGGATCGCTCCTCGGTACCATCGACAGGTCGTTGAAGCCGTACGAGTACCGCCAGCTCAACAGGGTTTTCGCGTCGGTCACCGCTGGAGACGTCGACGATGGCTATGCCGTGGTGCGGACGACCACCGAGGGTGGCGCCTTCTTCCCTCTGGCGTCGGTGGTGGACAACCTGACTGGCGATCCCGTGGGTATGGGCGCGCCGGTGATCCTCTCGCCGGGAATCCAAGAGGTGCTCGACACCGTGCAGGGTGTTTCCGGCATCCTCGGTTTGACGAGTCTGGAGGCGCTTGCCGACCGGGCTCAGGATCTCGACGTCGAGGGCCTGCTCGACGTGATGGTGGACGCTCAGGGCGAGGTGGCTTCGCTGACCGCGGACGGCATGGTCGTCGACTACGGAGACGGCTGGACGGCCCCGGATGGGTCCATCCGCGAGGGCTCAATCGAGGTCGACACCTCCGGTTTTTCGATCGGTTCGGGCGGCATCAACGGCGCCATGACCGTGACGCACGACGGTTATCTCGTCGACGGAGAGCCCCCGTTGTTCGGACCGACCGAGTGGAACTTCTCTCTGACCGAACGGTCCAACGGATCGGTGGTCGGCGACATCACGATCGGACCGACAGGTCAGATCAAGAGTGCGGGTTCGCTCTCCGGCAGTATCGGCATCGACACCGAGATCTGTCTCGAGTATCCGATCTCGGGCAGACTGACGACGGTCGTGGACAACGAGGTCATCACCATCACATTCGGACCGGACTGCGACGGCGGGGTCGATCACGGCATTGCCCCATCAGATTTCTTCAGCTATAGCTATGGCGACCCGGCCGGGCCGAACGCTCAGCAGTACGTCGTCTCGAGCAGCAACGCCGTGGTCGCCAGCGAAGGTTCGGTCAATTACTGGAGGCCGATGGTCGGCGGTGAGGAGTTTGACGAGACGACTCCAGGTGTCATCACTTTCCACTTCCCGTTCGATCGTCCGGTGCTGTCCGGTCGTCTCAAGCAGACACTGGCGACCTTCCATTTCACGTACAGCCGGGGACACGCCTTCATCTTCGGCTCCACCGATGGCGTCG
>CAZYLX010001013.1:0-1614 GCA_964648595.1 uncultured Acidimicrobiaceae bacterium | reverse complement strand
CACCTCCTCCGTCAGATCGCCACGGAGCAATCCCAGCCAGTTGCGGTAGGTGACCGTCTTGTCTGCTCCATCGACGGCGGCAACCGAGTCCTCGCAGTCCATGATCGCGGTCACTGCCGATTCGAGTACGACATCGGCAACACCGGCGACGTCTGTCGCTCCGACCGGGTGCTCCGGGTCGATCACGATCTCGATGTGGAGCCCATTGTTGGCCAGCAAGATCGATGACGGGCTCGAGGCCTCGCCGGTGAAGCCGACGAACTGAGACCCGTCGGCCAGCGCGAGCCAGGTGCCGTCTGACCCCTGCATTGCAGCTGCTCGGTCGACTACCCGGTAGGCGACAACATCAGCGTGCGACACACCGCCGGACAGGGGAGCCACGTCGTCGAGAAACGACCGAGCCCACGCGATGACTCGAGCGCCACGCTGGGGATCGTACGGCCCTGCCTCTGCCTGATCACCGAGTGCGTCTGTGCCGTAGAGCGCGTCGTACAGCGAGCCCCACCGAGCGTTTGCCGCATTGATGGCGTAGCGAGCATTCATCACAGGAACGACAAGTTGCGGACCAGCAATCGTCGCCAGCTCGGGGTCGACATTGTCCGTGTGAACGGCAAACGGGGCGCCCTCAGGGAGCAAGTAGCCGATCTCCTCGAGGAACGCCCGGTAGTCCTGCGCGTCAAGGGTCGGGTGCTCTCGATGCCAAGCATCGATCTTGGATTGGAACTCGGCTCTGATGGTCAGCAGCTCTCGATTCCTCGGCGAATTGTCGTTGATCAGATCGGCAAGGCCAGACCAGAAGTCCTCAGGATCGAGCCCCGTTCCGGGAAGCGCGTCCTCATTGACGAAGGCGTGCAGTTCCTGATCGATCGAGAGACCATTGCGCTCGACGTAGCTGCTCATGAAACTCCTGGGAGATCGAGCGACGTGCCGTTGATGGCAGCGTCGATCAGTTGCATTGGATGAATGGTTGGTACGCCAACGGCGGCGAGGTGGAGCGAACAGCCTGGGTTGGCGCTGGCAACAGCATCGGGGGCGACTCGTTCGATGGCCGCCACCTTGCGTTCACGGATGTCGCCCGCGAGTTCCGGGTTGAGGATCGAGAAGGCTCCGCCTGCACCGCAGCACAGACCTTCGTCGTCGAGCTCGACGATCTCACGGACGAACGGCGCGAGCACCGTTCGTGTGGCCTGATGCACGCGTTGCACGTGACGCAGATGGCACGGGTCCTGGATGGCGACGACCATGTCGAGCGGCTCGACGTCGGGGAGCTTGTCGACGTGGTTGCCCAACCATTCCTGGATGTCGAACACGTTGTCGGCGAATGCCTCAGCTTCGGCCGTGCCGACGAGGTGGCCGTAGTCCTTCATCGAGGCTCCGCACCCAGCGGAATCGACCAACAGCGGTCGATCGTCCAACGATGTCATCATCCGGGTCGCGAGGGTCCGAGCCTCGTCAGCCAGGCCGGAATGGGTGTGCAGCGCTCCACAGCACGGTGCGGCATCGCCGGTGGGACGGACGCCGAAACCGGCTGCCTCGATCACCCGTTGTCCGGCGGCGTGAACATCTCGCTGCCAGGCGTCCATCACGCACCCAGTGAAGAGGTAGACGTCGTCG
>CAZYLX010001012.1:0-1616 GCA_964648595.1 uncultured Acidimicrobiaceae bacterium | reverse complement strand
GATCGCAACCGGCTCCAGCCGTTTCCCGATCACGCACTGGGCCTCGCACTGAGACTCCTGCGGACACACTCGCCCGCAGACCGAAGGCAGCACGTTCGACTCGTGGATCACCGACAGCGCACCATCGACGTCCTTCACGAGCAGGTGTCGGATGAAACGCGGGATGTCGATCGACACCGGACAACCCGATATGCAGGTTGGTCGCTTGCACTGGAGGCACCGTTCAGCCTCTCGAAGCGCCTCGGACAGCGAGTAGCCCATGGAGACCTCATCGAACGTACGGGATCGGGCTGAGGCGTCCCGCTCGGGCATCGGCACCTTGGTCGGCTCGATTTGGCGCAGCTTCTTGTAGGTGCGTTTGCCGTCGACGAAGAGCACCTGCTCGATCCGACAACGGTGTTCGTAGTCGTCAGAGGCCGTCCGCTCCTCGTTCTGGAAGCGTCGTTGCCTGGCAACGAGTTCGCCGAAGTTCACACCATGGGCATCGAACTCCGGGCCGTCGACACACGCGAACCGAACATCTCCGTCGACAGACACACGGCACGAGCCGCACATGCCCGTTGCGTCGACCATGATCGTGTTCAGCGACACCCGAGTCGGTACCGCGCTCGATCGGGTCACCTCGGCACAGGCCCGCATCATCGGCAACGGCCCGATCGCCACCACCAGATCGGGTCGATCCTCGGCCACCGCCTCGGCCAAGGCGTCGGTGACCAATCCCGGGCGACCGACCGACCCATCGTCACTGCAAACCACAACTCGGTCGGCCCATTCGGCCAATCGATCGTTCCAGAACACGAGCTCGGCCGTTCGGAAGCCGACGATTGTCGTGACTCGGTGGCCGGCCTCGGCAAAGGCCCGCACCTGGGGGAAGATCGGGGCAACCCCGAGCCCGCCACCGACCAGGACCACATGGGGTACGGGCTCCGAACCCGAGACTGCATCGATCTCGGACGGCATCCCCAGCGGTCCGACGAAGTCAGTGATCTCATCGCCTTCGTCGTATCGGTCGCGCATCTCGGTCGTCGTGCGGCCGAGTGCCTGGACCACAACCGTGACCGTGCCCCGGTTGGCATCGAAATCGGCGATGGTCAGCGGGACCCGCTCCGATCCGTCGTGGAGGCGCACCATCACGAACTGGCCCGGCTCGGCCGCGCGGGCGACGTCGGGGGCTGCGACGTCCCACCGGAACGTCACCTCATTGAGTAGCTCTCGAGAAACGATCCGATACATGCACAAACGACCGTAGGAGTGATCGTTCGGCACACCCAAGGGTCGTAGGTCCTGACACTCACCACAACGATCCGATAGTGCTCGAGAGTGCTGGACGACTATCGCCCCGACCGACGGCTGAGTGCTCGAACATCGCGTCGGACATCCAAGCCTCCTTGCCTCTGGAGAACATGCCGATGCGTTCGCCGACGAAGCGGTCGTCCAGCGCGAAGTCATGCAGCACGACCAGCTCGCCGTCAAGCGTCTGATGCACATCGAACTCGATACCCGTCGCACCGAGTTCGGCAGCAGCAACGAACGCCACCATCGTGCTCTCCGGTGCCGACGCCGACACCCCCCGGTGAGCGACGACATCCATCGGTTGCCAGGGTTCTCTCGAGGCG
>CAZYLX010001011.1:0-1622 GCA_964648595.1 uncultured Acidimicrobiaceae bacterium | reverse complement strand
GGGGTCGATGCCAGGTTGGCACCGTGGCCGATGAACGCAAGTTTTGGCCCCCGTCGCAGCAGCCGTTGACCGACGAGCTGATAGTTCAGCGAAAGGCGACTCGCTTGCTCGACGATCACCAGGTCGGCAGATGCAATCGCTTGGCCCACCGGTTGATATACGAACTCGCGACCCATTGCCTGGAAGACACGATTCGGGATCCGGGTGGACCACTCGGGGGTCACGCTGTCGCGTTTCGTTGCTTCCGAGTCTGAAGGGTCGCCGTGGATCAGTTCGAAATCGACGCCGTGCGAGCGCAGCGCATCACCCAGTCCGCGGTAGAAGGGTTCCCGGTAGTGGTTGACATACCTGACCACGAAGCACACACGTCGACGAGACATCGACGAATCCTAGGGGTTGGCGCGCTCACGTCGGACGAAGTAGGCACAAGCTGACATCGTGGCGATGACCATGAAGAGTTCTGCTGCGAGCGTTGTGGCCACTGCGGCCTTCCAGCTGTACGTGGGAATCAGCAGGAGGTTGCCGACGACATTGCCGATCGCAGCGGCCGCAGTGATCACCAGACGAACCATGCGCAGTCCGGCAGCGGTCAGCACGTTACCGAACGGAAACGAGAGCGCTCGCATTGGGACCATCCACACTGCCCACCGGATGATCTCTGTAGATTCGGCATAGTCGGCGGGAAGCAGCTTCGGAAGCCAACCGGCGAGGATCCAGAGCCCTGCTGCGCTGACGAGCGCTGCAGGAAACGTCCGTGTCGATGCCCGGATCATCACCTTGGTCGTGGCGCCGACGCCTATGGCGCCCGCAGTGAACGTCTCCTTGTCAAAGGGACGCAACAGGGCCAGCGTCGAGACGTTGGCAAGGCTGACGAGTCGCATCGCGACGCCGTATCGCGCCGTGTCCTCTACGAAACCGGAGCGGGTCAGAATCGGGCGATCGATGCTGTCGAGGACGCTTCCCGTTGCTGCGCTGATCGAGTCGGGAACACCGCGGACGACGACTCGCCACGACGGCAACACCGTGAGGCTGCTGAGTGTGAAGTGTCGGTGAAGTCGGTACACGTTCTGGGCTGCTCCCGCGACACCGGCGGCGAAGAGCACGATGCCGAGAGATTCGAGGGATGAGCTCCCGATCAACCAGAACACTCCGAGGCCGATCACTCTCCACACGGCGAACGTGATTCGAGCGAAGAGTGATTGGACCATTTCACCCTTGACGACGAAGAAGGCGACCACCAGATCCGAGACGGCCATCGGCGCGAGTTGTTGCCAGAACAGCAAGACCGACCCCGCGAAGCCGACCTCAGGAATGATCAGCGGCCCGACCACCATCCAGGTCAGGACAGTCAGGCTCGTAGAGACGAGGGTTGTTCCGAGCGCGTCGTTCCACGATCGCTCGTCGTCTCGTCCGTGGCCGACGTCGCGGAGCAGCACGACCCCGGCACCGGCTCGAGCAAGGGGCGTAACGATCATTGCACTCGCGGTGACGGTCACGAACAGCCCATACGTTGCCGTCGGCAGGAGGCCGATGAGCACAAAGAACAGAACGGACGCGGAAACCATCGGCGTCAGCTCGCTCAGGAGTGACACAAGGGCCGTCGGGGGCCGTCGGAGGCGTTG
>CAZYLX010001010.1:0-1624 GCA_964648595.1 uncultured Acidimicrobiaceae bacterium | reverse complement strand
TTACCTGCGCGGCTACGCCGACCAAGGCGGTGCGGTGCTGGTGTCGAGTCACCTCATCGCCGAGTTGTCCCTGTTCGCCGACGACCTCGTCGTGATCGGCGCTGGCCGACTCCTCGCAGCCGCACCCGTCGAGGAGATCGTCGGCCGCGCCGAGACGTCGGTCCTGGTCGACACACCCAAACGGGCGGCACTGACCGCTGTGCTTCGTGATCGGGGCATCAACGTCACCGACGTCGCCATCGGGGACCGACTCAACGTCACCGGCGCCAGCCGAGCCGACGTCGCCCAGCTCGCCCTCGACAACCACATCCGCCTCGACGAACTCGTCGACCACCGGGCATCGCTCGAAGACCTTCTCGTCGACCTCACCAACCACGCCGCCGAGTTCACCTCGGCCTGCCCCAGGAGCCTCCAATGACAACCACTCTCGACAACCCACCCGCGACCGACATCGTGATCCAACCGACGCAGAACCGTGTCGCAGCGAAACGCCCCGCCCGATTCCGGGCAGCCTGGAGAAGCGAATGGATCAAGCTCGCAACCGTTCGCGCCCCGAAAGCGATCACTGGTCTGACCGTCGTTGTCGGAGGACTCGCAGCGTTCATGATGGCTCGATTCGTCACCGACGAAGAGATCACCGTCGCCAACGTGTTCGGATTCTCCGCGGTGTTCACTGCTGTATTCGCAGCGGTCAGCGGCATCTTGATCTATACCGCCGAAGCCGAACATCACACCGCACACCAGACCTTCGGTTCTGAACCCAGGCGCAACATCGTCATCGCAGCCAAGGCCGCCGTCACGTCCTGCTACACCGCAGCGCTGGGCCTGGCTGGCCTCGCCGCTGGAGCGCTCGGCGCAGCGCTCGGCGGTGTCGAAGCCGGTGACACATCGACAATCCCGACAACAATCGTCTGGGCCACCGGCTTCGCTGTTCTCGCCGGCGTTCTCGGGCTCGGGATCGGGCTCATCGCCCGCCAGAGCGCGGCTGCAATCTCCGGAGTGTTGGTGTGGTGGCTCGTCATCGAGAACCTCGTCAGCGTATTTGCCCCCGAACGGGTCGTCCGTCTTATGCCGTTCTTCGCCGGTAACGGCATGCTCGAGATCGTCGATAGCGGTGAACAGATCGCCTTGGACAGACCGATCACCGCCCTGATCTTCGCCAGCTACGCGGTGGCTGCGCTGCTCTTAGGCACGGCTGCTGTTCACCGGATCGACCCATGATCCCCCCCAACCGTTCTGCTATCAAGGTTCGTGAGTTCACCAAGATCTACGGCGACAGAGTGGTTGTCGATGATGTGTCCTTCTCGGTCGAGGAAGGCGAGATTCTTGCGATCGTGGGCCCGAACGGCGCTGGCAAGTCCACGACAGTGGAGTCGATTGCGGGATTGCGCACGCCGGATTCGGGCACCATCGAGGTGTTCGGACTCCACCCACTCCGCGATCGCGATCAGGTCCACAATGTGCTCGGGGTCCAACTGCAAGAGAGTAGATTCCAGGACCGAGTGAAAGTGGGGGAGGTGGTGGAGACGTTCGCTTCCCTCTACCCGGACCCAGCTGACGTCTCTGAGTGGCACTGTTGCGTTGTTCGATCATGGGAGGCGTTGGTGGTGAACAACGGCTGACT
>CAZYLX010001009.1:0-1627 GCA_964648595.1 uncultured Acidimicrobiaceae bacterium | reverse complement strand
GCATTGCCATTGTCTGAGTCAGGGCCGTCTGAGTCAGGGCCGTCTGAGTCGAGCGCGTCTGAGTCGAACCTGGCCAGAGCGCAAGCACGCAAGCTCCCGATTTGGGACCGTGCCGACGAGATCCGTCAGCTGATCACCGATCACCAGGTGGTCATCGTGGCTGGTGAAACGGGCTCGGGAAAGAGCACGCAGCTGCCGCAGCTGTGCCTCGAGCTCGGCCGAGGTGGAGGAAACTCTGGCAAGAGCCGCATCGGCCACACCCAGCCACGGCGCATCGCCGCTCGATCTGTGGCAGAGCGCATCGCGGTGGAACTCGACTCCGAGGTCGGTGGGAGGGTTGGCTACGCCATCCGCTTCAACGACGAGGTCGGGCCACAAACACAGATCAAGGTCATGACCGACGGCATCCTCCTCGCGGAGATCCAACGCGACCGAATGCTCCGCCGCTACGACACGCTGATCATCGACGAGGCCCACGAACGGAGCCTCAACATCGATTTCCTGTTGGGCTATCTGAAGCAGCTTCTCCCCCGTCGGCCGGATCTCAAGCTGATCGTCACCTCGGCCACGATCGACACGGCGCGGTTCTCCTCGCATTTCGACGACGCTCCGGTCGTCGAGGTGTCCGGCCGCACGTATCCGGTCGACATTGGGTATCGGCCGTTCGACGACACGTCGCTGCCCGATGCGATCGTCGAAGCGGTCGGCGAGCTGTGGCGAAGCACCGACGGCGATGTGTTGGTGTTCTGCAGCGGCGAGCGCGACATTCGCGAGGCTGCCGAGGCGCTCGACGCCGCATCGCTTCCGGGAGCCGACGTCTTCCCGCTGTATGCCCGACTGAGCTCAGCCGAGCAGCAGCGCGTGTTTCGGCCTCATCCCAAGCGGCGCGTGGTTCTGGCGACGAACGTTGCGGAGACGTCGCTCACCGTGCCCGGGATTCGTAGCGTCGTCGATCCCGGCTTGGCGAGGATCTCCCGATACAGCGCTCGAACCAAAGTGCAGCGGCTCCCGATCGAGAAGGTCTCCCAGGCCTCCGCCGACCAGCGAGCCGGCCGTTGTGGACGCGTTGCCGCTGGTGTGTGCCTCCGGCTGTACGCCGAGGACGACTACGACGCTCGCCCGGAGTTCACCGAACCTGAGATCACCCGAACGAACCTGGCGTCCGTCATCCTCCAGATGGCCAGCCTCGGACTCGGCGACATGGAGGCGTTCCCGTTCGTTGAGCCGCCCGATCGTCGCAACATTGCCGATGGCATCGCCGTGCTCGAGGAATTGGGCGCGGTCGATCCCGACGCGTTCGCGACCAAGGGGTGGCTGACGTCGCTTGGCCGCGAGCTGAGCAGGTTGCCAATCGATCCCCGTCTTGGCCGCATGGTCATCGCCGCAGGCGAGGAGGGTTGCGTCAACGAGGTGCTCATCATTGCCGCTGCCCTGTCGGTGCAGGACGTTCGGGAGCGTCCATCGGAACAACGTGAGGCCGCGGCTCAATCCCATGCTCGGTTCGCTGACGAGCGCTCCGACTATTTCTCCGTCTTGAACCTGTGGGCGTACTTGGAGACCGAGCGTCGGGATCGCAGCGGGAATCAGTTCAGGAAGATGTGCCGCTCGGAGTTTCTGCACTACCTCC
>CAZYLX010001008.1:0-1627 GCA_964648595.1 uncultured Acidimicrobiaceae bacterium | reverse complement strand
GTCCACGCTGGGAAGATCCCGTTCTTCGGCGGCGTCGACAAGGTGAAGTTCCGTCGCCAAGTGTCGCCTGGCGAAACGCTGCACCTGGCCGTCGAGTTCACCCGGTTGTCAGCTCGGGGCGGCAAGGGAATCGGGCGAGCCACGGTCGATGGAGAGTTGGCATGCTCCGCTGAGTTGATGGTGGTGCTGGCCCCAGCCCCCACGAACTGAACGTTCCGATGGGGCGCCCCGCGTGATTGCGGTCGGAGCCTCAGTCGGCGGGTGCGATGATCAGCGAGCCGTTGTGGCCACCGAAACCGAAGCTGTTCGACATCGTCGGAGCAGGCTCCCAATCGCGTGCTTCGTCACGGACGATGTCGACCGGTGGGAGCTTGGGGTCGACGATTTCGAGGCCCAGCGTCGGGGGGATCGATCGCTTGTCCATCGACAGCACGACCGACACAGCTTCGATGGCCCCGGCAGCGCCGAACGAGTGGCCAGTGACGCCCTTGATCGAGCTCATTGCTGGCCCGGGGTCCGTACCGAAGACGTCGGCGACGGCAGCGGCCTCCGCTGCATCGTTCAAAGATGTCGATGTGCCGTGGGCGTTGACGTAGGTGATGTCGGCGGGGGAGAGCCCTGCATCTTCCAGTGCGAGACGAATGCATTGAATGGCTCCGAGTCCGCCAGGTGACGGAGCGGTGATGTGATGTGCGTCTGCCGTGCTGGCGGAACCCATGAATTCAGCGAGAATCGTGGCGCCGCGATCGACAGCATGCTCCCACAGTTCCATCACGAGAACACCAGCTCCTTCGGCGATGACAAAACCGTCGCGACGCTCGTCGAACGGCATCGAGATGCCGGCGTTGCTCATCGCTGTCATGTTGCGGAAGCCGGCCAATGCGGTCGGGGTCATCGGGGCTTCAGCGCCGCCCGCGATCATCGCATCGACTCGGCCGTGACGAATGAGGTCAGCGGCCCGACCGAGTGAATGCGTACCGGCCGCACACGCGGTGACGGTGTTCTCGCACGGTCCCTGGAAGCCGTACCTCATCGAGACCGAGGCAGCCGCAGCATTGGGCATCATCATCGGGACGAGGAAGGGGCTGACCCGCCGCGAACCCTTCACATGTTGATTGACGATTTCTCGTTCGTTGGTTTCGATTCCCCCGATGCCGGTGCCGATCCAGGTACCGATCCGCGGTGGATCGAGTGATAGATCTCCGGCCTGCTCGAGGGCTTCTGCCGCGGCGCCCAGTGCGAACTGGGCAAAGCGGTCGGCGCGCCGCGCTTGCTTCGGATTCGCGAACAACGGGGCTGGGTCCCAGTCCTCGATGTGCCGCTCGTCGCCATGGGGAGGCGGATGGTGCAGGCCTTCCCAGAACGCGTCGACGCCGATGCCGCAAGGGGCAACGACACCGATACCGGTGATCGCAACACGCCGACCCTGCATCAGATCTTGCCGACGACCAAGTCGTAAGCGGCGCCGACGGTTTCGACACCATCGAGTTCTTCTTCGTCGACGGCGACGTCGAACTCTTCCTCGAGCGCCATCACGAGCTCGACGAGATCGAGGCTGTCCGCATCGAGGTCCTCGGCGAATCGTGACTGTTTGGTGATCTTGTCACCTTCGACCGAGAGCACCTCG
>CAZYLX010001007.1:0-1628 GCA_964648595.1 uncultured Acidimicrobiaceae bacterium | reverse complement strand
AGTCGGGATCAGATCGAGGTTGCTCCCGTTGACCTCGGCGACGATCCGCTGTTCCGGGCGGTCGTCGAGCGGTTGCAGCCTGACGAAGCCAAGGGCGAACGACACCATCTGGTCCCCTTCGCGGCCATCGGCCTCGAGCAGGGTGAGGCTGCCGGCACCGAATACCTCGTCGCAGATCGTGCGGAGCGAAGCCGGATCGAAGTAGAACGTGTGCTCGAACGACTTGTTGAAGTCGATCGAGGTGTCGCCATATCGGTCGATGAGTCGTTTCGGAACATTCGGCACGAAGAAGACGAGCAGGCCGTCGTCCGCGACGAGGCTGCCGAGGTCCGTCAGGGTGGAGCGAATGTCACGAACATGCTCGAGCACCTCGAGCGCCGTCACCACGTCGAACGATTTGGCCGGCCACGCTTCAGGGTCGAATGGTCCGGCGGTGACGTCGAGACCTTTGGCCTGGGCAACCGCGGCGCCTTCCGGTACGAGTTCCGATCCCTTCACATCGAAGCCCTGGAGGCGAGCGATCTCGAGGAAGGTTCCCGTTGCGGTCCCCATGTCGAACAGCGTTCGCGCCGATTCACCCGCGGCACAGCGCGTCAGCATCGCGAGCCATCGGAAGTTCGATGCGGTGACCGCGTCGTCGTACCGTTCGTAGCCACTGACCGCTCCATCGCCGGCGCCGTTCGCGTCGCGGGTGAAATAGGCGGCGTCGTAGAAGACCGATAGGTCGTCGGGCAGCTCTGCCAGGAATCCGAGACCGCACGAGTCGCAGCGCTTCACTTCGAGGCCGTCCCCACGGGTCGCGAGGTGGCTCAGGTCTGCTGCGCTGCACCACGGGCATGCAATCACCTCGGCGAATTCGGCAGATGTCGTGAGGTAACTGAGGTCGCGTTGCTTGTCCGGCATGGTTTCTCCTGCCCCATCGGGCACGTCAAATGGTGAATCTGGCCGAGAGGGTACCCGCAACTGGCGTCGGCTACTCGACGAAGTCGCCCAGGACGTACGCGGCGACGTCGCCGGCATCGGGGGTGATTGCGAGGCCGTAGCGCGTGCGTGCAGCAGAGGCATCGCCGACCACGACCGAGGCAGCCGACATCCCTGCGAGCTCGGGATCGGGAGTCACTGCAAGACCGACACCTCGCGCGGTGATCATGGCTTCGAGAACGTCGCCGAGCTCGATGCCGACCCCTGAGCAAGCGTTGAGGACCGCCGGCGGGTCGGGGTCGGCTGCCGCTGCGGCGAACACTGCTGCGACGAATTCCACCGGTACGTAGTCGCGAACCACATCCAATCGCCCGACAACCACCTGACCCCCGGGCTCTCCAGCCTCGATCTGGTTCCGCATGTTGCCGAGCGCTGTGGTGGGCGGCAGGTGCGGGCCGACCACATTGAACGGCCGCACGACGCAGAGCTGGTGCCCGCGGCGCTCAGCGATCGACCGACCGGCCGCCGTTTGCGCAACCTTCGCCCAGCCGTACGGGCTGACGGGTCGCGGAGGCTCACTCTCGGCGATCAAACCTCCATCGCCCGCACCGTACTCGGCAGCCGAGCCGGCCTGAACCACGCGAGACCCCGGCTGGAGAGCGTCGAGCAGCCGGACGGTTCCCAGGACATTCGAGTTGAACAGATCA
>CAZYLX010001006.1:0-1631 GCA_964648595.1 uncultured Acidimicrobiaceae bacterium | reverse complement strand
AGCTCGAACCGCCCGCTTCAGGGTCGGGTCACAGCGGTGGTTTCAACGGTGATCTGCCGGCCATGTTCATCGGCGCCACCGATATTTGGCTCCAAACCCGTCTCTTCGCCTACGGTCCCCGAGCGACCGAAGGAGGGGTCTGGTGCAACACGGCCCAGATGTCGAGGTGGGAGGGCAACAATCCCACCACCACCTTCGAGATGGAGGTCGAGCTGGAGTAGCGGAGGGCTGAAATTCGGGTCGGCGCGAGTGCGCCGACCCGGATACTCGATCCTCGATTTGACGCAAAACTCACACTGGCGGTCGGTACGTCTGAGAGCGCGGGCAAGGAGTGGTGTGGGCATCCCCCGCGCAGGCGGGTCGTGATGGGGCGGCTCACACTTCACATCTCGACCTGGTGTTATGCTCGCACTTCGTGAGACGCCTCAGAGCACTGCTTCCATTCATCATCTTCGCTTTCGTCATGCTTGCCATGGGGGCGGCGTGGATGACCAACCCGGTCGGCGAAGCGATCGTCTTGGTCAAGGGAGAGGCGGATCCGGTTCGGTTGGAGCGCGACGTCCGAGCCCTCACCGGGTTGGAGGGTTATCGCTGTTTTGAGAGGCCCGACGATCTCGAGAATGCAGCGGATTGGGCGAAGAATGCATTGATGGCCAGCGGTCTTCCGGTTGAGGAAAAGAGCTTCGGGGCCGGCGATCGCAGCTTTCGGTATTTCGTCGGTCACTATGGAGACACGGAGGGACCGGTTCTCGTCGTGGGCGCCCACTACGACGTCTGTGGGGAACAGCCCGGCGCCGACGACAACGCCAGCGGGGTTGCGGGTCTGCTCGAGTTGGCGCGTTTGCTCGCCCGGCACCAACCGGAGGTCAGGCACCGGATCGAGCTCGCGTTGTGGCCCCTCGAAGAGCCGCCGAACTTCCGGACACCCTCCATGGGTTCCGCGATCCACGCCAATTCTCTGGCGCTGAGTGGCGCCGATGTGCGAGGGATGATCAGCCTCGAGATGATCGGCTATTTCTCCGATGAGCCGAAGTCACAGTCATTCCCGGCGCCGGGGATGAGCCTCCTCTACACCTCCCGTGGCGACGGCATCGTCGTGGTCGGCAACTCGTCGTCGTGGTGGTTCACCAGGCGGGTGAAGAAACGGATGGCGGGATCGACCGGGCTGACCGTGCGCTCCATCAACGCTCCCGCCTTTGTCCCCGGGGTCGACTTTTCCGACCACCTCAACTTCTGGCAGGCGGGCTGGAAAGCGGTGATGATCACCGACACCGCCTTCTACCGCAACCCCAACTACCACGAGCCCACCGATACTCCGGACACCCTTGACTACGAGCGTATGGCAGATGTCGTGACGGGGGTCTACGCGGCGATCACGACCTTATAGGGCATTCGCCGACGGGGAGTTCCGAGGCAAGCCATCAGCTGAGCCTTTCGAAGGACTTGGGTTTTTGGTTTATTGGATCTGATGAGCCGAATCGGCGCCCTGCGGGCGGGACGCCGGCACCATAATAGAACTCGACCCTTTGTAGTGCTGGCGTCTCGCCGGCACAAAGACCACGAACCATCGGGAAACAGGGTTTTTGCAAGAGGCTCAGTTGACAGTTTTCATCGCAACAGGACATGGATGG
>CAZYLX010001005.1:0-1631 GCA_964648595.1 uncultured Acidimicrobiaceae bacterium | reverse complement strand
AATGGGCCTCCTGGACCTGACCGAACTCGTCCTGCATGAGATAGCTGTGGGACCCGTGCACTACACCTGGAACGGCGCGACCGGTCGCCGCTCCCCCGCTGGGCTCGGCTCCGACGAGTTCAGCATCGGTGTCTACGAAGCCCGAGAAGATCCCAGCTGCGTTCGATCCGCCGCCGACGCAGGCAACGATGACGTCGGGATCTCCACCCAGCAATTCCTGGCATTGCTCACGAGCCTCAGTACCAATGACGCGTTGGAACTCCCGAACCATCCACGGATAGGGATGCGGACCCATGACCGACCCGAGTAGGTAGTAGGTGTCTTCGACCGTGGCAACCCAGTTACGCATGGCCTCGTTGACAGCGTCCTTGAGGGTGCGACTTCCGGAAAGCGCTGGCCGCACTTCAGCGCCAAGCAGATTCATCCGGAACACGTTGAGGGCCTGGCGCTTCATGTCGACCTCGCCCATATAGACAACACATTCCATGCCCATGAGGGCAGCGGCGGTCGCCGTTGCGACACCATGCTGACCAGCACCGGTTTCGGCTACGAGTCGAGTCTTGCCCATCCGCCTGGCCAGCAGTGCCTGACCGAGCACGTTGTTGATCTTGTGAGATCCAGTGTGGTTCAAGTCCTCACGCTTCAACAGCACCCGGAAACCGAGCTCGGCGGAGAGGTTGTGGCACTCGGTCAACGGCGACGGCCGCCCGCCGTATTCGACGAGAAGCGTCTGGAACTCTTCGACAAAGGATGGATCGGCCCAGGCCTCACGAAATGCCGCCTCGAGCTCGGCACAGGCCGGGACAAGAGTCTCCGGTACGAAGCGTCCGCCAAACTGGCCGAAACGGCCAGTGGCGTCCGGCTCGCCCATCAGGGAATCGGGGCGGGAATCGGTTAGAGCCATGGAGTTTGATCCTCCCAATCAAAGGGGGAGCCGGCCATCGGCTCGTCAGAGCTGTCTGAGAGTGTCACGGATCGCGCTGCGGCGATGAACCGCTGCATCTTCACGGGGTCTTTGATGCCGGGTCGGGCTTCAAGACCGCTGGCCACGTCGACGCCCCACGGACGCAGGAGCTGGATGGCACCGACCACGTTCTCTGGATTGAGACCACCGGCAAGGATGAACGCTCGCTCGGGGGGATCGGCCGCAAGCCGCTCCCAATCGAAGACTTCGCCACTGCCCGGTTCTGGCGAATCGATCATGAGGCGAGTGGGACCACAGGCGTCGAGGTCGTAGTGAGGCAGCTCTGCTGCTGACAAGGCACGAATCACGTTCGGCACTCGCTCCCCGATCCACGCAACGTCCGCAGGCGTCTCGCTGCCACTCAGTTGGACAACCCGCAACCCGACCTGGTTTGCCGTCTCGACCACTCGTTCACGACGCTCGTTGCGAAAGACGCCGACAGTGAGCACCTCTGGCGGAAGACGACGAACGATGTCCTTGGCCCCGGCTGCGTTGACTCTGCGGGTTGACGTGGCGAAGATCAGGCCAACAGCGTTGGCTCCGAGACCTGCGGCAAGCAGGGCATCGTCGGGAGTAGTGATCCCACAGATCTTCACGAACACTGCCCGAACCGTACTCTCCGTTGGCCCTCTTGCCAGCCGATTTCGAGCACTCGACTTTGCGAACG
>CAZYLX010001004.1:0-1633 GCA_964648595.1 uncultured Acidimicrobiaceae bacterium | reverse complement strand
ACTGGCGGGCCACCCGGATCCAGGACCGCAACGGCGACCTGATTGTGATCCCAAACGGGCAGCTCGCCAACGCCACCATCACCAACTACGACCAACCAAGCCGGTTCCATCGCGTGAAGGTGCCTGTCCAGATCGAACGAAGTGCACCGCCGACGGCGGCGATCGAGATGTTGGTCGATGCCGCCCGCTCGACCCCCGGCGTGCTCGACGACCCACCACCCTTCGCTCGGGTCACCCAGATCGCCGATCCGGTCGTCGATTACGAGGCCTCGATGTGGATCGACGACTACACAAACGCTCCCCGGGTCAAGGCCGACTTCGGGGCGCTTGTCTGGTATCTGTCCTACCGCCACGACGTTCCCCTACCCAACCCAGCCCAGGATCTCTACCTGTTCGACGGTCTGAAGACGGCGATCGAAAGCAAGATCACCTCGGCCGACATCCGCAGACGGATCGTCGACGCGCCGTTGGTCAACGATCTCAGCGGCGACGTTCTCGACCAGTTGGCAGCGAGCGGGTCTCTCGATCAATACCAACGGGACGAGACGATCCTCATCGAAGGCGGGGGGCAGCGCGATTTGCTGCTTCTGGTCGACGGGAAGGCTCGGCTCGTGCTCCGTCGGGAGGGCGCCGAGGACCTCAACGTGCTCGACATCGAAGTCGGCGAGGTGTTCGGTGTGCTGGACGAGCCACCCGAGTCAGACCGGGCGGCAGTCGTGGTCGCCATGACCGATTGTGAAGTCATTCGAATCCCCGCTGAGGGAGCGGGCCGGGCGATCGCGCTGGCCCCCGACCTCGCCGCAGTGCTCGAACAACTGGCAACGACCAGACGACGCCGGATCGAACGGGTGCTGCGCCGATCGGCCGATGCCACTGACACGACTCCATCTGCTGCATTGGAATCGACGACACAGGGCGACCCCTCGTGAGCAAGGCTGACAGCAAGGGCCTCCGTCGTCGACTCGCGACCACCCTCGTCGGGGTGGCATTCGTCTCCGTCGTACTCCTTGCGACGGTCATCTACGTCTTCGCCCGAGAGCTCATCGACGAAAGCGTCGAGTCGCAACTCGCTGCCGTCCGTGACACGCGAGCGCAGGCCCTCGAGGTGGGTGCCGAGCGCATCCAATCACGTGTGTCGACACTGGCCGCCGACCCGAGCGTTGTCGATGCGCTCATCGACCTCTCCACCGAGTTCGAGCAACTCGACGACGAAATCACGCCCGACCAGGTCGCCGAGCTCACCGCGATCTACGACACAGAGGTGTTGCCCCCGTTCGTTGAGGCCGGGGTTGACATCGACGCATCCGGTCTCGTACCCGGTTCGACGGCTGGCCGGTACGTTCAGCAGCACTACATCGCCGAGAACCCAGACGGCTTCGACCTACGCGACCAGCTCGATGATGCCGGGGACGGGTCCGGCTACAGCGCGGCCCACGCCGAGCACCACCCTATTCTCCGTGCACTCATGGAAAACGCGGCCATGTACGACCTGCTCCTGGTCGATGGCGACAACGGGAACGTGGTCTACTCGACAAAGAAGCGAATCGATTTCGGCACGAACGGCCTCGACGGAGCGTACGCCGACAGCGGTCTCGGCCGGGTGCTCGACAAGCTCAGCAGCGTCGCTGTCGGT
>CAZYLX010001003.1:0-1641 GCA_964648595.1 uncultured Acidimicrobiaceae bacterium | reverse complement strand
ATTCCCAACCACCAGGCCGTCGACCTCATGCACATCATCCCCGAGATCGACGCCACCGGAATGCTGATCCATGCGCCGGTGACCCACGGCCACATCATCACGGTCTCGGTCACGCCCAAACAGAAGATGTCGGTGGCCGAGGCGATCGAAGCCTTCCGGGCCTATCCCAGAATCAAGGTCGTGCGGATCGCCGACGGCTTCAACTCGAACTCGTCGCTGTTCCAGTGGGCCCGATACATGGAGTACCCGCGGGCCGACATGTTCGAGATCGGCCTGTTCGAGGAGATGGTCGGCTTATCGGGTGATGACGTCGTCTTTGCCATCAACATCCCTCAAGAGGCAGTCACGATCCCGGAGACCATCGATGCGGTGCGAGCTGCGATGGAGATGCAACAGACCGGCGCCGAAGCGGTGGCGGCCACCGACAAGTACCTCGGGATCTGACGACCTTGGGCTCGATGCCAAACATCCCGTCGTGTTCCGATCTCGACGTCGCAGGCAAGTTCGTGCTGCTCAGGGTCGACATCAACTCCCCCGTCGACCCCGTGACCAAGCGAATCGTCAACGACGCCAGGATCGACAAGAGCCTCCCCACGATCCGCGATCTGGCGGCTCGCGGGGCGCGACTCGTTGTGATGGCTCACCAGGGTGACGCGCTCGACTATCACAACCTCATCTCGACGAAGGAGCACGCGGCCAAGCTCACCGAGAAGCTGCGTCGTCCGGTGCAATGGGTCGACGATGTCGCCGGGCCCGAGGCCCGCCGCCGAATCCAGGCGCTGGGCAACGGTGACATCTTGCTGCTCGACAACATCCGGATCTACGGCGAGGAGCTGACCACTTTCGAGCGAGACGTGAAACTGACCCCCGAGCAGATGGCGGACACTTATCTGGTTCGTCATCTGGCGCCGCTGTTCGATCTGTACGTCAACGACGCATTCGCCACGGCGCACCGGTCGTCGCCATCAATGATTGGGTTCCAACAGCTTCTGCCGTCCGCTGCAGGGTTCCTGCTGACCGCTGAAGTGGAGGGACTGAGCAAGATCGTCGACAACCCGGCCCGGCCGGCGGTGTTCCTGCTTGGTGGTCTCAAGGTGTCAGACGGCTTTTCGGTGATGGACCGGGTGCTCCGCGAGGGCCTCGCCGATCGGGTGCTCACCACGGGAGTGTTGGGCGAGATCTTCCTGATGGCCGACGGCGTCGCACTTGGGAAGGCGACCGAACGGTTCATCGCAGAGCGGAATCTCACGCGGTACGTCACCGAGGCCGAGGCGCTGCTGGTCGAATATCGAGAGCGGATCGCGTTGCCGGTCGATGTCGCAGTCCTCGAGCGAGGTGAGCGTCGCGAGATTGCGGCGGACTCCCTGCCGGCGGACGCCCTGATCGTCGACATCGGCGAGTCGACCATCAGCGCGTACGAGGCAGAGATCGCCTTGGCAGGCACCGTCTTCGCCAATGGCCCGGCGGGCGCATACGAACAGCCGGGAGCCGACATCGGTACCCGACGCCTCTGCTCGGCGATCGCCGCCGCGCCCGGGATGACAGCGATCGGCGGAGGCGACACGGTGGCCAGTGCCAAGCGGTTCGTTGACCTCGACGACATCGGGTTCGTCAGTACGGCGGGTGGGGCACTGATCCGGT
>CAZYLX010001002.1:0-1642 GCA_964648595.1 uncultured Acidimicrobiaceae bacterium | reverse complement strand
GTGAACGCCAGGGCGTCAGCTTGTGGGTGATGTCAAATCTCGTGTTCGTCGTCGGCGGCATCGCCGTGCTTGCTGTTGACGCGGCCCTCCTCCGCCGGGGCAGCATCACACTTGGAACGGCCTTCCTGTTGTTCCAGTACACGCAGGTCCTCAGGGGGCCCCTCGACCGGTTGGCCGATGAGACCGAGCGAGTGCAGCGAGCGGCCGGCGGGATGAGTCGCACGCTCCAGCTCCTCGATGAACGGTCCGCTATTCCCGACAATGGGAGCCGTCGTCTGCCTGTCGGGGCCCTCGATCTCACCCTCGACTCGGTCTGTTTCGAATACGCCGACGAGGATGACCCCGCCCGTGTCGTCGACAACGTCACACTCCGGCTCGGAGCGGGAAGATCGCTCGGCGTGCTCGGCAGGACCGGTAGCGGCAAGACGACGCTGGCCCGGCTCCTGCTCCGCCTCGTCGACCCCACCTCGGGGTCGATCCTGTTGGGCGATGTCCCAATGGACGAGATCGCCCTTGCCGAGCTTCGGGCCCGTGCCGGTGTCGTCTCGCAGGACGTGCACCTGTTCGGCGCTTCGATCCGCGACAACCTCACACTCTTCGATGCCAGCATCGACGATGACCAGCTCCGGTCGGCCTTGACCGAACTCGATCTCCTCAGTTGGGTCGATGCGATGCCCCAGGGGCTCGACACCGAGCTCGGGCCGGCTGGATCAGGGTTGTCGGGAGGTGAAGGTCAGCTTGTTGCTCTGACCCGCCTGTTCTTGCGCTCGCCGGACTTTGTGTTGCTCGACGAGGCGTCCTCTCGAATCGACCCGCAGACTGAGGAACGGGTGACACGTGCGATCGATCGATTGGTCGAGAACAGAACGGCAGTCGTCATCGCTCACCGCCTCTCGACGGTCGAGCGTCTCGACGAGATCCTCGTCCTTGACGGCGGCCGAGTGGCAGAACATGGGCTGACCTCGGATCTTCGACGAGATCCGTCGAGTCGCTATTCGAGATTGCTCGCCGTCGGTTCGAGCACATCATTCGACGAGGTCGTGCCGTCATGAGTCGTTCCGGTGTCGACGGTCGCATCAGACCGTTTCGATTCGGCTGGCTCACAGGAACGTTCCGATCGCGCCTGTGGTCATGGTCGTGGTTGCTCTGGACCGCGTTCTTCCTCTTCCCCTTGTGGACCGGCTGGCTCTTGAAACTGGCCTTTGACGCGCTCAGCGAGTCTGCGTCGATCACCAAATTCCTCATCGCTCTCGGCATCACCGAGGCCGTGCGCTGGGTGGTCTTCGCCTTTGCCGTCTACTTCGTCGTTCGGTGGTGGGTCGCCGCGCTGACGTTGATGCGCACCAACATGCTTCACGCTCAGACCGTCAGTGGCGGCCCGGACGCAGCCACGCTCCCTGACAGCCCGGCAGAAGCGATCTCGCGATTCTCCGACGACGCTCGGGACACGGTGCTGTGGACCGATTCATGGCTCGACGGCGTCGGGTATCTCATCTACGCCGCAGGGGCACTGATCGTCATGTCGACGATCGACTCGAGGGCGGCGTTTGTCGTCTTGATCCCGCTTGCGATCGTCACGTTCATCACCAGAATGCTCACCCCACGCCTCTACGCAGCGCGAGCAGCGGATCGCCAAGCGACG
>CAZYLX010001001.1:0-1655 GCA_964648595.1 uncultured Acidimicrobiaceae bacterium | reverse complement strand
CGTTGCGCAGCCGTTCGATCCGGTCCTGCATGTGGCCCTTGAGGCTGCACATCTCGGCCACCACCGCGCTCACTTCGAGGTGGGCCAGCTCCTCGATGACCTCACCGCAGATGCTCATCGGCACTGCGATGATGATGAGGTCGGCCTCAGCGGCGGCATCTCCAAGCTCCTCGACCTCGGTGTATTCGGCCTCCGCTGGACCGGGGTCTTGGATCGTAACTCGGTGGCCTTGGCCTCGGAGAAAGCGTGCAATCCAACGACCCATCCCGCCCTTGCCACCGATGACCAGGGTTTTCAGCGCGTTACCCTGGTAGACCGAGTCGCGGTGAACCGCCTGCTCCTCGACCGCCTTGCCGATCAGGAATCTTGCCAGATCACGGCCCAGGACCTCGTCCAGACCGAGCAGCCGGCTGGCCTCTCCAAAGCGCTCGTAGACCTGAGCCTCGACCCTGAAGTTGCGCAGCGGAATGCCTGCGGTTTCTTTGAGCTCACCGATCTGACGCGCCAGCTCGAGTCGCTCGCACACCAGGTGAAGGATACGCCGATCGAGTGCCTCGATGTCTCGGCGATGCTGTTCCAGGAGGTCGGCCTGGTTGCCGGCGATGGCGTCGGGTGTCCGCATGTTGCTCTCCTTGGTGGGGACGCGGACGAAGGTGGGATCGGGTTCCCGCCGTCGCCAGCGGGCCCCGTTGGTATCAGATCAGACGGGTGGCCACTGACGATGCCTGGGGCCGCGGTAATAACCGAATGCTCCGATGGCGCGCCGGTGGACGGTGGTCAGATCTGTTCTCAACACCTCATCATCCTAACAGAGGTCCTCGGCGCCCGCCAAGGAGAGCTGCCACTGATGGGTGACGAGCAGCCGGCACTCTCCTCTGATCACGATGGTGCAGAGTAGATTCGGCTGCAAATCGACCGTCAACAGGGTCCAACCATCGACCTCTTCGCAGAGCCGCCGCAACCGCAGCGGCGCCCCGGGTTGCAAATCGACCTCGACATTTCGCATGCCGCCCGAGAGCCCGGTACCGATCGCCTTGAGCCCGGCCTCCTTGCATGTCCAGAGGCGGAGGAGGGAGGCCTTGCGGTCGGCATCCGGCATCTTCTCGAACGCGTCGATCTCCCGGTCGGTGCAGATGCGGCGCGCGAGGCGTTCTGAACGGTTCAGTCGACGCACGACCTCCACGTCGACGCCGATCTCGTCCGAGGCCAGGGCGACGACCACATCGTTGCCCGAATCGGTTGCGTTGAAGCACGGCCCTCCGGCGGCGAGGCGGGGTTTGCCGTACTTGCCGTAGGCAAAGGCGACGTTTTCCGCATCGACTCCGACGGTGTTGCCGAGGATCGAGCGGAGCATCGCCCGTGCGCCGATAAACCGGTGCCGTGCAGCAGCGATGCGGAAACGGTCCGCGCGCTTGCGTTCTGATTCGTCAAGGATGCGGCGCAGACCTTCGATCTGCGGCTCGACCCCGCGCATCGACGCCCACCACACATGTATCTCACCGGTTGGGATCCCAGAATCTGTCATCTCGGCGATGGTACTACTTCGGGAGTCGAGGCCATGGGGCCTCCCGTCCGCCCTTCCGATGCTGGATGCTCGATCCGCCCGCCCACCCACGGAAGAACCGCAGATCACGCAGATGGACGCAGATAGCCAT
>CAZYLX010001000.1:0-1655 GCA_964648595.1 uncultured Acidimicrobiaceae bacterium | reverse complement strand
TCCCGCTTGGAGGAACTGCGGCTGGAAGCCGTCGAGAGTCGGATCGATGCCGACATCCGTCGAGGAATGACTCACGAGTTGATCGGCGAGCTCGAGAGCCTCGTGCGCGAACACCCCACCCGCGAGCACCTCGCTGGTGCGCTGATGCTGACGCTCTACCGATCGGGTCGAGCCGCCGACGCATTGCGCAGCTATCGGCTCCTCAGTGGGCGACTCGGCGAGGAGCTCGGGATCGAACCGTCGGCAGCACTGCAACGACTCAACGAACGGATCGTGACCAGCGACCCGTCGCTCGACTCGGATCATCGCGCTGCACGCTCGGACACCGGCGTCGCGCCCGGGCTCTCGGTACGCGGCTACGAGATCCGAGAACGCCTCGGCGAGCGGGGTTCGGGCGTGCTGTACAAGGCGTTTCAGCCAGCCGTCGGCCGTGAAGTGGTCATCAAGGTCATCCGACCAGAACTCGCTGACGATCCAACCTTCATCCGGCGGTTCGAGGATGAAGCACAGTTGGTCGCCCGTCTCGAGCATCCGCACATCGTGCCGCTCTACGACTACTGGCGTGAACCAGGTGCTGCGTACCTCGTCATGCGATACATGCGCGGCGGAACGCTCGCCGACATCATCGCCGACGGCCCGCTGAGCTCCGACCGGCTCGCCAAGCTGGTCGACCAGATCGGAGCGGCGCTCGAAACCGCCCACAGAGGCGGCGTCACCCACGGGCGCATCGGTCCGAACAACATCCTCGTCGACGACTCCGGCAACGCCTACCTCGCCGACTTCGAGATCACGTCAGCGGCACGGGTCGGTGCAACGGTCGTGGCAGGTTCCGCACCTGCCGTTGCACCGCCGGAGTTCGGCAGCGGGGAGGATCTGACTCCCGCTTCTGACGTCTACAGCCTCGCTGTGACGGTTGCGCAGGCGGCCACCGGTCGGACCGACGCGCTCCCAGATCTCTTCGTCGGACTCGACGGGCCACTCGCGACGGTCCTCCAACGAGCCACCGAGGACGAGATCGCAGCTCGATTCAATGACGCAGGCGCGTTCCGCAGCGCGGTCGCCACAGCGCTCCGTGTCGGCGGTGATGACGCGATACCGGTGATCGACGAGAACCCGTACAAAGGGCTGCGCAGCTTCGGACAGAGCGACGCCAGGGACTTCTTCGGCCGCGAGCGCTTCATCGATCGCCTCGTGTCCCGGCTGAGCAGGGCCGGCAGTGCTGGCCGATTCGTCGCAGTGGTCGGACCGAGCGGAAGCGGCAAGTCGAGCGTCGTCAGGGCGGGCCTGCTCCCGGCGCTCCGGCAAGGGGCTGCGCCGGGATCGAGCACATGGTTCACCGTCGAGATGGTGCCGGCCGCGCACCCGTTCGAACAGCTCGAGCTCGCGTTGCTCGCGGTCGCGGTGAAGCCGCCGACGTCGTTGTTGGAACCGCTCAGCGGCGACCAGGGCATCCACCGGGCCGTCGAACGAGTTCTCCCTGAGGAGAACTCGACGCTCGTGCTGGTCGTCGACCAGTTCGAAGAACTGTTCACGCAGAGTGCGCCCGACGAGGCCGAGCGTTTCATCGACGCGCTGGTCGACTCTGTCCGCGACGACCACAGCCGAGTCAGAATCGTGGCCACCTTGCGGGCCGACTTCTACGACCGGCCGCTCGG
>CAZYLX010000999.1:0-1656 GCA_964648595.1 uncultured Acidimicrobiaceae bacterium | reverse complement strand
TTGGGCCGAGGACAAGGCTGTCGGCGAACTTCTCGCTGCAAGCGGCATCGAGCTCTCACCCAACGGGCGCTTCGTCAACTGCAACCCTGGTTGGGATGGAGTGCCGATTGCCGACGCCGTCACCCACCACCTCCAACGCCTGCCGGCAACCGAGATGCAGCGGATGCACGAACGGGTCGGCCCTGACGGTCGGGCCTGACGACGGTCCAACCGACATAGCTGACTCGGAGATCCGATTCACCAACAGCAGGCTGTCGGGCGGCGGCGAGAAGTGGCCGTCGGCCCTCGTCTGAGTGTTCGGAAGACCCAGGCGATCGAACCTCGCGAGCGTGCGGCTCCGCATCGAAGACCACCTATTGCGTGCGTCGACCACGTAGCGTAGGGTCCTAGACACTTCGAATCAGGCGGATTCGACGTGGCAAACGGAGGGCTCCCATGGGGAAGACGAGCACCAAGGACTATTCGGCGCCCGAAATCGTCGGGCGGCGCGACCTGAGCGCGAGCATGATGCCGGAGACCAAGTCGATGATTCTTCCATCGGATGCCGACGTCAAGCACGGCGTCACATCGGTCAAGGCGTACGAGACGCCGCAAATCACCGAAGAACGCCCACTGAGCGGCCTCACCGAATGCTGCTCAGACGTCAGCTGAACACCACAAGAGCGGAGCGACCATGTACGAAGCACCACAGATCATCGGACAACAAGAGCTGAGCGCCAGCCTCTCCATCGGAAGCGGACTCATCTCCGACCCATCATCAGACGCCGAGATCAAGCACGGCGTCAAGGCAGTGACCGCGTATGAAGCACCTCAGATCACCGGACAGCGAGAGCTGAGCGCCAGTCTCTTCATTGCCAGCAACATCGACGGACAATGACCAGACCTGAACACCACAAGGGCGGAGCACCCATGTACGAAGCACCTCAAATCATCCAACGTCGGGAACTCACCGGGCGTCTCACCGAACCCAGCGGCAACCATCAAGGTGGGTCAGACGCGCAGATCAAACACGGCATCCAGCCGGTTTCGTCCTACGAAACGCCACAGATCACCGACGAACGCGATCTGAGTGGCAGCACGCAATTGCCATCGATCGAGTAGCGAGTAGAGCAACACCACAAGGCGGGTCGACACGGCGGAACGTGACGGCATCCGAAGCACCAACGGAGGAACAATGCCAACGTACGAATCACCACGAATCACCGAACGACGAGCGCTCGAGGGCAGTCTCGGAGGGCCGAGCGATCTCGCCCCGGACTCCGACGCCGAGATCAAACACAGCGTCCAGCCGGTGGAGTCCTACGAAACGCCACAGATCATCGAAGAACGGGATCTGAGCGGCAGCACCGAATTCACTAGGTCGGGGCAGGGATAACCCCGTGAGAGCATCAGGAGAACACATGAACCACTACGAAGCACCCGCCATCACGGCCCGTCGAGAACTGCAGGGCTCGCTGAACGGCTCATGGTCGGGCTCGAACGACTCCGACGCCGAGATCAAGCACGGCGTCCGGCCGGTTGACCAATACGTAGCGCCGCAGATCACAGAAGAACGGGATCTGAGCGGCAGCACCCAGAACCAGTCGCTGGATGGAACAATGTGAGCGGAGAAAAGATGAAGAGCTACGAAGCACCAGCTATCACTGCCCGCCGGTC
>CAZYLX010000998.1:0-1656 GCA_964648595.1 uncultured Acidimicrobiaceae bacterium | reverse complement strand
CCTGTCGCTGCTACCCTGACTGTCGTGGATGCATCACTCGCAGGGCTCGACGACGTTCTGATCGGCTTCATGCTTTCAGCGGTCGGTCTGGCCGCGGTGGTGCTGTCTTTGGTTCGGCGCCGGGGCGTCGATACCCTGTTGGCCTCGTTCGGTCTCTTCACCCTGCTTTACGGCGTGCGGCTGTTTGTCGGAAGTCCGCTGGCACCCGCCCTGGGGATCACGAGGCAGGCGTCCGCCTGGATCGCAGGTCTGATTACTTACGTCATCCTGGTTCCCGCTTGGATCTTCTTCTTGAAGCTGATCGGGGACGGTAGGTACTCCCTTAATTTCTGGTGGGTGCGCATCGTGTCGGTCTTCGCCGTCATTGGAATCGCCTCCGATCTCATACAAGCGAGACCCGGCACGTTGGGACAGATCAACAACGTGATCGTGATCGTCGGTCTGGTTGTGGTTGCCATCGGTTTTTGGACCGAGCGCCGCCGTATGACTGCCGATTTTTGGATTCTGGTGGTTGGGTTGACGGTCTTCGGCCTCTATGCGATCAACGCAAACCTGGTGCCGCTGAATATCCTGCCGTGGACGTGGCGCGGAGAGTCGATCGGCTTCGTGGTCTTCGTAGCCAGTCTCGGTTTGGTAGCGGCGCGGAGATTCGTTGCAACCGAGCGCAGTCTTGCGAGGTTGGAGGGTGAGCTCGAAGCCGCCAAGAGGATTCAGCAGAGCATCCTGCCGAAAGCCGTCCCCAAGGTTGGAGATCTGGCGATCGCAGTTCGCTTCCATCCCTCCTCGGCAGTCGCGGGCGACCTTTATCAATTCCTCACACCCGGACCGGCCAAGATCGGCATTCTGATCGCCGACGTCAGCGGCCACGGTATGCCGGCCGCTCTGATCGCGTCCATGGTCAAGGTGGCCGTGGAATCTCACGCCGACATCGCCGAGCGACCGTCCGAACTCCTCACCAGGGTGAATCAAACGCTGTGCGGCAGCTTCGAGCACGGATTCGTGACGGTCGCCTATGTTCTGCTGGATCTGGAGCGGCGAGAGATCATCGCAGCCAGCGGCGGTCATCCATACCCGCTGCTCAGGCGGAGAACCGCTGCCTCGATTCAGGAGATCGGTGGTCGGGGAGTCATCCTCGGCCGATTCAGCGACGCCAAGTACCAGCAACAGAGCGTACCCCTGGAGGGGGGCGATCGCCTGCTTCTCTACACCGACGGCATCGTCGAGGCGCGCAACACCGCGGGTGAAGCGTTCGGCGAGCATCGCCTTCAGAGCCTTCTGCTCGAGGGGGAGTCACTTTCGGCGGAAGAACTCGGCGACGCACTGACCCAACACGTATATAGCTGGATAGGTGGCGGCTCTGACGGCGTTTCCGAAGACGACCTGACGTTGGTCGTGGTAGATGTCAACGGAGACCGCTGACCATCGCAGGTGCCAGATCATCATAGGTGCCACCTGAGCCTCTTGCATAATTCGAGAGTCGAAGCACGTCGGCGCCTTCTTCAACATGTCACCCTGAGCGAAGGAGTCCGACGACCGAGTCGAAGGGTCTCCACAAGTTAGGCAATAACGGACCTTACGAGAGTGCCAGGCCCAACGTTTTAACGGTTTTGTGAACGCTGCGGGCGGTCTCATCGGTGCGTGGATTCACTGTCCATA
>CAZYLX010000997.1:0-1657 GCA_964648595.1 uncultured Acidimicrobiaceae bacterium | reverse complement strand
GTCGACCGCAAGAAGGAGCTGATCATCACCTCGGGTGGCAAGAACATCAGCCCAGCCAACCTCGAGGCGGCGTTGAAGATGATCCCTCTGGTCGGGCAGGCATGCGCCATCGGTGATCAGCGCAAATTCTGCTCGGCGCTGCTCGTTCTCGATCCTGAGGCAGCGCCGATCTGGGCCGCCGCCAACGGCAAGCAGGGTATGAGCCTCGAGGACCTCGCCGCCGATCCCGACGTCCGGGCTGCGGTCCAGTCGGGCGTCGATGAGATCAACCAGCAATTCGCCCAGGTCGAACAGATCAAGAAGTTCGTCGTGCTCGGTGAAGAGTGGCTACCCGACTCCGACGTGCTGACCCCGACATCCAAGCTCAAGCGCCGAGGCATCCACGCCAACTACGCCGAATCAATCGAGTCGATGTACGCCTGACCCACATGGCCGCCGCGAGACCAGCACACGCCGCTACGTCGGCCAGCGCTGTTGCCCAGGCGCAGAGCTGCTTGACCAAGGCACATGAGCGAGGCTCGACTGATTCTTACCTGCGGGTTGCCCGGGACGGGTAAGTCCACACTCGCAGGGCAGCTAGCTGTGGACCTGAGCGCCTTGCGGCTCACGAAGGATGAACGGCTCTGCGCGTTCGGCCCCACGCCTACCCAGAACAAGGTGGAACATGAACTCTGGCAGCGCATTGATGAACGGAACTCGCAGCCACCCTGGGACGACCAACCAATCGGCCGCGCCGACCTCGACGGGTGGCCACCCCTTTTTCAAGCGCCCGGTGCCGCCGAGCTGGCCCTGTTGGACTCCCTTCGAGAATCCAACCGAGCGGCGAGCTGGACGGCGAGCGTTATGGGCTCTTGTGGGCAGCGCCTACCCAGATACTCGACTGAGCAGAATGCATGATACCGGACGGATATTCTCAAGTCGCTGCACGTCAATATGCGTGGTGAGCAACGTCGAACATGCGAGTCTGGTCGAATGCAGTTTCGGCCGATCTCCGAGGGCAAGCTCGAAGTACTTCGAGCTCGGCTCGACGATGATGTGCCAGGCGGCGCGGCTCTGCGCCTTCAGTTGAACGCTCAGGTCAGTGTCCGTCGCTCGTGCGATTGCGGTTGTGCGATCAACGTCACGCCGACAGCTAACAGAGCTGCATCGGCGACCGCCAGGTGTGGGGTCCAGCCACCTGTTATTGGGTTTGGGGATTCCGACAGCGTTATCCTCGTACGGTGTGAACGAGAGTCCGTTGCGGGAGCTGGCCGCACAGATTGCTGGTGGTGAACGCACTGCGAGCGAGGTTGTCACTGAGGCTCTGACTCGCCTCGACGCAATAGAAGCGTTGAATCCAGTGGCCTGGAGAAACGACGACGCCGTCATGCGACAGGCAGCCGATGCCGATTCAGCCTTGTCACGGGGAGAATCGCTTGGGTCTCTCCACGGGGTGCCGGTCACCGTTAAGGACTGGATCGATGTGGTGGGGTTTCCGTGCGCTGGCGAGAATCTATCCAACGCTGAGCGGCGACCTCGAAAAGACGCCACTGTGGTCAGCCGACTCCGGAGTGCCGGTGCCATCGTGATCGCCAAGACCAACGTCCACTCGTTGCACGGGGTAGCTCGAAACCCGTGGAACAGTTCCCGCACTGCCGGACGCAGTTCGTCGGGAGAA
>CAZYLX010000996.1:0-1662 GCA_964648595.1 uncultured Acidimicrobiaceae bacterium | reverse complement strand
GGATGTTCCTGGCGAGCTCCGAAGCGGCATCATTCACAAGGACTGGCCGCTGTTCATTCCGGTCGGTGGTCGCACCAGCTACCTCGGCGATGTGCTTGCCATGGTGGTGGCCGAAGATCGCCCGACGGCTCGCAAGGCGGCCGAGCTCGTCGAGGTGACCTACGACGTCCTGCCCCCAATGACGAACCCGGCCGAGGCGGTTGCCAGCTCCGAGAACGCCGTATGGGGCCTCGATGGCAACGTGCTGTCGACCAGTACCTACGCCCGCGGCGACGCTGCTTCGGCAATTGCCAACGCGCCGCATGTCGTCCGCGAGACCTTCCAGACCCAGCGGATCGATCACGCATTCCTCGAACCGGAGTCGACGCTGGCGATGCCGATTCCCGCCGGGGAGGCGTTGCCCCTGACCAACGGGGACACCGCGGGCCGACCCGTCGACTTCCGACGCCTGATGGTCTACTCGGGCGGTCAAGGGATCTGGGACGATCGCAACGACATCGCCCGCATTCTCGATGTTTCGATCGACACGGTTGTCGCCGAACTCGTCAGCAATGGAGGAGCGTTCGGCGGCAAGGAGGACATGTCGAACCAGGGCCAGACCGGCCTGGCTGCCTGGCTGCTCGATCGCCCGGTGAAGACCACGTTCTCACGCGAGGAGTCGTTCCTGGTCCACACCAAGCGACACCCGATCCGGATGCAGTACGAAGCGGCCTGTGATGCCGACGGAACGATGGTCGGTTTGAGGGTTCGGATGCTCGGTGACTCTGGCCCTTACGCGTCCGTTGGCATGAAGGTGCTGGAGCGAGCAGCCGGCCATGCGTCTGGCCCATACGTGGTGCCGAACATCGATGTCGAGGCCGTTGCCGCCCGTACCAACAACTCGGTGTGTGGTGCGTTCCGGGGCTTCGGTGCCAACCAGGCTCAGTTCGCCATGGAGGGTTGCATGGACCGTTTGGCGGAGGCGGTCGGCATCTCCGGCTGGGAGATCCGCAATCGCAACGTCGTTGAGCCGGGTGTCACGTGGGGTCCGGGCCAGATTCTCGACGATGGCTGCCTCGGTGCTCGAGCATGTCTCGATGCGGTCAAACCGTCATACGACGAGGCGCTCGCTGCCGGCAAGGCAGTTGGCCTCGGCCTCGGGTTGAAGAACTCAGGTCTTGGCAATGGTTTCAAGGAGATCGCCAAGGCCGTCGTGCACTTCCGCCCTGACGGCAAGGTCGAGGTTCGCCACTGTTGGACCGAGATGGGCCAGGGCGTGCACACGGTTGCGATGCAGGTCGCCATCGAAGAGCTTGGTGTAGACGCTGAGCAAATCGAAGTGATTGTCGACTCAACACGTGAATTGGGAGCGGGGCAAACCACGGGGAGCCGTGGGACACTCATGGGCGCCGGTTCGGTCGCCGACGCATGCAGGAACGCCATGGCTGATGGCTGCCAGGTCGGCATCGACTACGAAGGCGAATACCGGGTGGACTGGACCAACTCGCTGAGCGAAGGCCTCGAGAACCCGGTGATCCATTCCACATTTGGCTACGCAGCCCAGATGGTGATCATAGACAAGGATTCCGGCGACATCGACAAGGTGGTTGCTGCCCACGACGTCGGTCGCGCCGTGAACCCGCTGTTGTGTGAGG
Source organism: uncultured Acidimicrobiaceae bacterium (assembly GCA_964648595.1). Taxonomy (GTDB): domain Bacteria; phylum Actinomycetota; class Acidimicrobiia; order Acidimicrobiales; family SZUA-35; genus SZUA-35. The sequence goes on along the minus strand of CAZYLX010000996.1, from coordinate 28 downwards.
GCCAAATCGAGGGCTCGGTCCACATGGT
>CAZYLX010000995.1:0-1662 GCA_964648595.1 uncultured Acidimicrobiaceae bacterium | reverse complement strand
CCGATCGCCGACATGCTGTACGCCGAGGGCCCAGAACTCGAGATCACGGACCGCGACATCCAGCATCTGGTCGATCTGTACGATGACGAGATCCGATATTTTGACGGCCAGCTCCAGATGCTCATGACGCCGTGGCTCGACTCCGGACTGCTCGACCGCTCGCTGGTGGTCGTCACATCCGATCACGGCGACGAGTTCATGGAACACGGCCAGGTCGGCCACTGCCGCGGGGTATGGGACACGCTCACCCGCGTCCCACTGATCCTGCGTTTCCCCGGCGTTGCCGGTGGATGCCGCGTCGAGACTGCGGTTCAGCTCATCGACGTGGTGCCGACGCTGCTCGACGAGCTCGCGATCGTGCCGCCTGGGTTTGCCGCTGAAGGCGTCAGCCTGGCTGCAACCATGCGCGGTGAGCCGTCATCCCGACAGTTCGCCTTTACCGATCAGAGCCGGTACCGGGCTGTCGACGACGGGCGTCTGCAGTTCGTCTTCGACGGGGTCGACTTCAGCGCCACCCTCTTCGATGTTCGCAACGATCCGCTCGCCCAACACGACCTCTTCACTCCAAGCCACCCCGACGTGGATCGTCTGGGCGAGGCACTGAATCAGTGGCTCAAGGAGACCGGACAGTGGGTCAACTTCGACGCCGCCCTCGCGGCAGCCAAAGCCAAGGAAGAGGAACTGCGAGCGCTCGGCTATCTCAGGTGAGCGTGACCAGCGATCGGTAGCAAGGTATCGTGAGGCATGATCAGATCGATCGCAGCCGTATTCGCCATCGTCGTCGCGAGTGCCTGCAGCAAGGCGCCTGCACCGACCCCGGCCGAACCCCTCAACGTGGTCATCGTGTTGGTCGACACGCTCCGCGCCGACCACATGAGCACCTACGGGTACGGCAGGCCGACCACGCCCTTCATCGACCGCTTTGCCGAAGAGGGCATTGTCTTCGACGCAGCCTATGCCCAAGCCAGCTGCACGTTTCCCTCGGTCAACTCCATTCTGACCTCCCGCTACCCAGGCCTCTTCATCCGGCAGCCGGGCGGTGGGATGGGCCTACCCGAAGGTCTACCGACCATCCAGGGAGTTCTCGGTGATTACGGACATACGACGCTCGCCGTATCGGCGAGCCCGATCGTCCGCGCGACCCCCACCGAGTACAACCCCTACGGCGGTTTCGACCGGGGATTCGACACCTTCGTGGAAGGCTGTATGTGGCTCCACGGCGGATGCCTCAGTGCCAAGCTCTTCGCCGAGCTCGATCGTGTCGACGAGCCATTCCTGCTCTACGCCCACTACATGGAGCCTCACTCGCCCTATGATCCCCCGGGCAACTTCAAGCGTCGGTTCTCCGGCGAGTACGACGGGTTCGACTTCATCCGCAACGGCGACCCACGCCCCATTGGCGCGATGTTGTACGACAATGGTCCCGAGTACGACCTCGGGGCAAGGGACATTCAGCACCTGATCGATCTCTACGACGATGAGATACGGTCCTTTGACGGAGTGTTTCAGCGGCTCATCGGACGGTTGCGCGACAAGGGCCTGTTGGAGCATACGATCGTCGCCCTGGTCTCTGATCACGGAGAGGAGTTCCTCGAGCACGGGCACATCGAGCACTGCCGGGGGATCTGGACCACCCTCAGCCACGTACCGATGATTCTGTGG
>CAZYLX010000994.1:0-1664 GCA_964648595.1 uncultured Acidimicrobiaceae bacterium | reverse complement strand
CGAGCCACGGAGATGGGCAAGGGAGAACTCTTCGGGCTCCCGGCCGTCGATGATCATGGCCCCGCCGGCAACGAGTTGCTCGAACGTTTCGAGGTCGAGCTGGGTCGGGAGTGCTGTCTCGTCGAGAAGTTCGCGGGACTTGCGATTGAGGATCGCGTCGTAGACGAAGTAGCCGGGCGCTGGTGGCTGCCCCTCGGTGACGAGATCGATGAAGGTCTTTTTGTCCGGAGCCAGAAGTGCGTAGTTGTTCAGCCGCTGTTCGCCCATCGTGGACACCGTCTCGGTAGAGAGGTTCTTTCCACAGGCCGAGCCGGCGCCGTGGGCCGGATACACGCGAGTCGCATCGGGAAGCGGAAGAAGCTTGTCGTGGAGGCTGTCGTACAGGTGGTCAGCGAGCTCGTCGCGAGTAAACCCGATCGATGCAAGGAGATCGGGGCGGCCAACATCACCGATGAAGAGGGTGTCACCGGTCAGAACGCCGTGGGGAACGTCGTCCCCAGCGTGTTCGTAGACCACGATGCTCAATGACTCCGGTGTGTGGCCTGGTGTGTGGAGGAACTCGAGTTCAACCTCACCAAGCAACAGCCGTTCGCCATCGGCGAGGCCACGGGATGCGAACTCGGTCTCGCCGACTGAGGAAAAGGCGATCTCCGCTCCGGTCGCCGCAGCCAGCTCGAGGTGCCCAGACAGGAAGTCGGCGTGGAAATGCGTCTCGATCACCATCTCAATGGTGAGTCCCGCAGCTTGTGCGTCCCTGACGTACTCGTCGATGTCGCGACGAGGATCGACGACCACGGCTCGGCCGGTGGTCTCATCACCGATGAGGTAGGAAGCCTGTGAGAGGCAGTCGAGGTAGTACTGGGTGAAGATCATATCAGGCCCTTCGCCGTGTGCGGATGTACGTACATTATACCCCCAGGGGTATAAAGATCAAGTGTGCTCCTCCGAGATCTCATGGCTGAACCGCAAGCATGCCGCCCTCGAGGTTCACGACGTCGTCAAATCCGGCCGCAGTCAGGGCCGCTGCCGCGGTGGCGCTTCGCCCGCCGCTTCGACAAAGAAGCACGACGCGTCGAGTCGGGTCCAGCTCGCCAAGACGGTCCGGGAGATCCCCGAGTGGGATGTTGACGGTGCCCGGGAGTGTGCCAGCGGCAACTTCGTCGGGCTGGCGGACGTCGATGAAATGGGTATCAGACGTGATGACAGAGAGGTAGTCGGTAGCGGGGTGGTTGCGGTGAGCCATGTCAGGCCGCCTTTCGGTTGAGCTCGGCGAGGACGCCGGCGATATCGCACCTGTCGGTACGGTTGTAGGGCAAACGGGACAAGATTGCAGCCATTGCACAGGTGTTGGTCGCAGCGGAATGAGTCAACCCCGCCGCAACACCAGCGGCAATCCACTTGGCACCCGGCACCGCTGTGCTGGCAACGACACCGGCAAGCGCGATGGAACCTGCGACGAATCGAACTTGGCGGTCCATGGCCCAACGGTCGCTGGTGCCGCGGACGACATCACCCTCGGCCGCCTGCCACGCGGCCATTCCACCTTCCAGGATGTGAAGCGTGTTCTTGCCCGCCGCAGTCAAGTGCCCGTGAGCTTGGGCGGCCCGGCCGCCCGATTGACAGACCAGGACGACGGGATGTTCGACCGAGGCAAGGTCTCGAAC
>CAZYLX010000993.1:0-1668 GCA_964648595.1 uncultured Acidimicrobiaceae bacterium | reverse complement strand
TCGGAGGGCACCAGTGAACGCATTCGCCAATACGAGTCTCGGGTCTTTGCCACCGCCGCCGCTGCTTCGTCACCGTTGGAGACCGTCGGGAGGTCCGTCGCTCGTCGTCCGTGGGGCTGCCCACATTGCGGGCATTCGGGAGCATCGTGGACGGAGAGCAGGCCGCGACGTTCAAGGGCTTGGCGGGCGAGGCGTGGATAGATCCGCGTGTGGTGGCCGAATTCTGCGCTGGCAGTGACATCGAATCCTGGGAGCAGGCCGTCGAACGCGTCACGGTCGAACCGTCGAAGGTGTCGCCGCCGGTTGTAGCGACAGCCGCAGAGCTCGCAGTTGAGCGCTGAACGGCCGAGCCTTTCTCGGTTGGGCACCGTGATGATGACGCTTCGGTCAGCCACGCGAGCCAGCTCCGCTCGGGCGGCATCGAAGACTGGCCCGGGAAGGTGCTCCAAGATCTCGCAGGCAATGACGACGTCGAACGACCCAGAGGCAAACGGAAGGTCATCGGCCGAGCCCTGAGTTGCCAGGCCATCGAGGTGACCCAGCGCGGTTGCGCTCCTGTCGAGCCCGACAACGGTGGTGACTGGAGGAAGGTGTGCGAGCAGCGGCTGGAGCAAGCGACCGTCACCTGTGCCGACGTCGAGAATCGACCGCACGTTGTCGGGCATCAGCCGTGCCATCTCTTTGGCTCGGATCGCGGTGCGATCACGGTCCAGGTCGTTGTCGACCCCCCAGAGGTCTTCTTGCTCGTAGAACGCTCGATCAACGGCCATGTGGATGGCTCCCTTTCGTGAAGAATTCTTGAACCGCTCCCGACCACCAGCCGACGCCGATGACTGCCATGGCAACGCTGCTCCCCAACCGTTCGGCAAGCCGACCGGAGTCTTCAGCACCGAGGTGATCGACGGCCAAAAGGCCGCACACTCCGCTGGCAGCAGCCTGTGCCGCGAGTGGTGGAGCTGCTGCGGTCAACGCGGCAGCTCCGACGATGCCAACTGCTGGCCCTGCGAGCAAGACGAGCTGGCGGGGACGGGGGCGGTCGCCGGTCGATTGCCAGTAGATGGCCTTCCAGCGTCCGAAGCGTCGGTACTGCTGGAACAACGTACGAAACGTCTGGCGAGGCTGGTAGGTCACGGGCAGATCGGCTTCATACCAGACCGTTCCGAAGCGACCCATACGTCGGCTCAGCTCGAAATCCTGGTTGCTGGAGAACGCCTTCGCCCAGCCGTCTGCGGCGCGCAGCTGGGCGGTTCGGAAGACGCCGAGGTAGGCGGTGTCGCACGGACCGCTGCTGGCCCGGTGGTCTCGATAGCGGGCTCCGCCGTTTGCGAACGGGTTGTTGAGCGCTCGGGCGATGGAGTGGCAGACGAGCCCTCGACTCGCAGGCTGGGCCAATTGTCGACCGCCGACGACGGCGATCCCATCGTCGGCCAGAACGGCAAGCGTGCGCTCGATGTAGTCGGGGGGGAGCACGGATCGAGCGTCGACCCGAACGATGACGTCGCCCTCGGCCCACGCGAGGCCCATGTTCAGATTCGTCGGCGTGGTTGCTTCATGGTTCGTCACGACGGCCCAGCGGCGGAGGGAAGTTCCATCGAGGGTTTGCTTGGCGACCACGGGCGTTGCGTCGGTCGACGCTCCATCGACGACCACGATCTCGATCATGTCGAG
>CAZYLX010000992.1:0-1668 GCA_964648595.1 uncultured Acidimicrobiaceae bacterium | reverse complement strand
CATCGGCGATCTTGTGGCGTTCTGATGCCGCCCACATGTGCCGATATGGGCGGGTTGAACCGAGGGCGACACTGGGTCGGCGGTCGGGTAGATTCAGTGGGTGTTCGAGGCGATCAGACATCGGATAGGAATCTGGGTGAACCCGGCGACCGTTCGCGGTGCAGCGCTGGTGACGGCTGGGGTCATCATGCTCGCGCTGCCGAGTGCGTCGGCGTTCATCACGGCGCTCGTTGGGGCCATTGCCCTCATCGTGATCGGGATCACAGATCTGTGGGCGGAAGCAACGGCCCCGGGTTGGTCGTGGCGTGGGCTCGTGATGGGCGTGGCCCTGATTGTGGCGGGAGTTGCCATGATCGTGTTCACCGCCGAGACCTTGACGGTCCTGGTGGACGTCATCGCAGTCGTCGTCGCTGTCCGCGGGGCCGTGACTGCTTGGACCGGATTGGCACGGCGCAAGACCAGTCCAAGTTGGCTCTTCGACACCGTGCGCGGCCTCTTCTTCATCGCGCTCGGTGGCATCATCTTGTTCATCCCGGAGTCGCTCATTGCGGCCCTGTTGCTGATCGGGGCGTTCGCCGTGATCATCTTCGGCGCTGTGTTGATTGCCTACGGAGTGGCAAACCCGGACGAGACTGAGCTCCGAGCGAACGAGGTTGGTGGTCTCGTGAAGCGCTGGATCGACCAGCGGGACCTCGGAGAGGAACAACGCGACGAACTGGTCGAGAACCTGTACTTCGAGCCACCGGACAGCGGAGGGAAGCAGCGCGGGTTCTGGACGTTGCTCGTGCTCTCAGTGGCCATCGCGACCCTCGGCGTGCTCGCTGACTCAACCGCTGTCGTCATCGGTGCCATGCTCGTTGCCCCATTGATGACGCCGATCATGGGGTTCGCCGCAGCGATCGTGAACGGGTGGATGCACCGCCTTGGCACATCATTCGCGACCGTGGTTGGTGGTGTGACCGTGGCGATTGGCGTGGCGTGGATCGTTGCGGTTTGGACGCCACAGCTGGTTCCAATCGCCACGAATAGCCAGATCCTGTCGAGAACCTCGCCGACGATGATCGACTTGATGATCGCGGTCGCAGCCGGCGCCGCCGGCGCGTATGCGACGGTCGACAAGCGGGTGTCCTCGTCGATCACCGGTGTCGCGATCGCTGTTGCCCTCGTGCCGCCACTCGCCATCGTGGGCGTCATGCTCCAGGCAGGCGAGTTCGCCGATGCCTGGGGTGCCTTTCTGCTGTTCCTCACAAACTTCGTGGTGATCGTGATCGTCGCCTGCTTCGTGTTCATTGTGACCGGGTTCGCGCCGATGCGGGATCTCCGGGTGAACAGGGAGAAGTCGAAGACAGTGTTTGTCACCGTTGGCCTTGCCGCACTGGTCATCCTCGTCCCGCTGGCGTTCACCAGTCAGGGCATCCTCGCCTCGGCCACCAGCCAGTCCGCCGGACAGCGGGTGGCTGAGTCGTGGCTTTCGGATCAACCCGGGCTACAGGTATTGCGCATCACTATCGAGGGCGAGGACGTCGCCGTGCGTATCTCCGGTGAAGGCACGCTGCCATCCGTCGAGGATCTCGAAGCGCAACTGGAGAAAGAACTCGAGAGCAACGTCACGATCCTTGTCGAGTATTTCCCCTCCGTGATCGTGTCCAGCAACAGCCAGTGACTCCC
>CAZYLX010000991.1:0-1671 GCA_964648595.1 uncultured Acidimicrobiaceae bacterium | reverse complement strand
CCTCGAGTACTACCGGCAGAACGCGACCCCGCTGATCATGCTCGGGCTCCGTCATCCTCCAGCGATGACGCAAGCCACGGTTAGCGTTCCGACGCTCATCATCAACGGGGTAGAGGACGGGTGCATGGATCGCCGCCTGTTCGAGCAGTGCATTCTTGAGGTGGACTTTCCAAACGGTGTCGAACACGTTGAGATTGCCGATGCCGGCCACTTCCTCCATCTCGAACAACCTGAGCTGGTCAACGAGCTAATTCGCAAACACATGACCGGCACTCTCCACGCCTAGAGCGACGCTACGTCCCGGCCGCGATCAAACGAGTCAGCGGACGTCAGCAGGCCCGACGAGTCGGACTTGTTCTCGACGCGTCGGACCTGATGTTCACGGAGCGAGGGTGCTCGACCCCGGGCCTGCTGTTGCGTAGGTCCATGGGATGGCGACCTGAACCGCCATCTCGGTGGGGGCGAGGGTGTTCGATCCCGGGCCTGCTGTTGCGTAGGTCCATGGGGTTCCGTCCTGAACCACTGTTTCGGTGCTGTCGCTCTGCAACACGACGGCCGCGATGGCCACGCCAGCCGCCAGGAAGACGACAATGGGTAGCCAGTGCATCCAGCGAATGCCAGATGCCGGGCGGCGGAGCCCCGTTGTGACGGGGTGCGTCAGCCCGCTGATGTCATCGGGAACGGTGACATCGTCGGGAAGTTCCGGAAGAACTTCGTTGGTCTCGGGAAGAAGTTTGGTCGTTTCCCGAGTTGGATGTCGTTCGAACAGTTTGTTCATCACGATCTCCTTTCCTCGGTTTCCATTGTCCACCCCCGGCTTGCTGGCCATAGTTCGGCATCCGCGAGAGAACTGTGGGACCTCTGGCACTTGGCTTGGAGCCGACATGGAAGACACTGGAAGCGAGGTGAGATGCCATGTTGGACGACCAGATGATTCGTGTGCTCGGACCGGTCGACGTCCTGACGGCTTCGGGGCCTGTCGCGGTCGGGGGAAGACACGCCCGAGCCCTGTTGGGTGCGCTGGCGATCGGGGCTGGCCACGCGGTGTCGATCGACCATCTCTACGAGGTCATGTGGGGCGACCATCCGCCGCCTTCCGCCTACAACACGTTGCAGTCCTACGTCTCGCATCTTCGCCACATCATTGGCGCTGAGGCGATCATTCGTGTCGACCACTCATACGAGCTTTCGGCGGATGCAAAGAACATCGATGCCATGGAATTCGAGCGACTGGTCAACACCGCATCGGAGTTGAGAGAGAACCCCGAACACTGTCAGCGCATCTGCCGCGATGCCCTCGCACTGTGGCGAGGGCGGCCGTTCGGCGACCTCGCCGATGAGGAGGGCTTTCGGCTCGAGGCCTATCGCCTCGATGAGCTACGACTTCTCGCAATGGAACTCGTCCTGGAGGCCGACCTCTTGTTGGGACACGACGAGTTGGTCGTTGGCGAGCTCGAGAGCGCCGTGGAGGAGCACCCGTACCGCGAACGGCTTTGGTATCTACTGATTACCGCACTCGCCCGCTCCGGCCGACGGGTTGAAGCCCTGCGGGCTTGCAAGCGGCTCCGGAGCGAACTCGCCGAGGTTGGTCTTGCGCCGACGGACCAGCTGGACTCCATGGAGCAAGAGATCCTCGCCGGTCACACACCCTCGATCATGCGGTGAGGGGTA
>CAZYLX010000990.1:0-1672 GCA_964648595.1 uncultured Acidimicrobiaceae bacterium | reverse complement strand
GGTGAGTCAACCGATGAATTGACCGGCGTTTGACAGTTCGGAGTCGACGGGTCGGAAGTCGTTCTTCGCGAGGAGCGACACCATCGCTCGCCGTAGATGTTGCGCTCACGAACTGAGACCGCTGGAGTATGAGGGATCGAGCGCGAGGGTCAACGACGTCCGTGCTTCACGGCTTCGATCGCCCGCCGCGACGCTTGCGGAGGAAGCCGTCGAGAAAGGCCGTGAGGGCGCTTCCCCGGAGGCCAGCTAGGCCGCCCGTGCACGTCGTTGTCTACGTTCTGGGATGTGTCTGGTCGGCTCGGGAGGACGGAGTGTGGTCGGGCGGAATGCTAGGTTCGATTGCCTCTTCCGATTGGAGTATGCGTGCCCGGTGGATCTGACTATCAGGGACCTTCCGACGCTCTTGAGCGGTATGCCGCCGTCGTGGAGCAGGCGGGCGAGGCCGTAAGGGGCGCAAAGAATCCGTACACCTCACGCAACGGCCACATGTTCAGCTTTCTCGATGTCGACGGAGCAATGGCGTTGCGTCTGTCGGACGAACTGGCCGATGAGTTTGTCTCCACGTATGAGAGCGGCCCGGTCATTCAGTATGGAAGAGTGATGCGAGGCTACGTCTCTGTGCCCGACGACCTCCTGAGCGATACCGAGGAACTCGGCCCGTGGTTCGAGAAGGCATGTGTGTGGATAAGAACGCTTGAACCGAAGGCGACCAAGGAGTAGTCCCGAACTCTCTTCAACGCAGACTGCAGATCTGCGTTGTCCCGGTGATGCACACATGTGCCGTTGTGGGCGGCCGCCAAAAGGTTCGGTCGTGGCAAGGATCACCGCTCAACAGCTGCTCCTAGAACTGGCCGACGATGGCAGCCGCAGTCATCAGAGCGAGTAGGACGACGAACGCGATGAACAGAGGCTGCCTCCAGAGTGGCGGCGTGGGCGGTAGTTCGGATGAGATGACGTTGTTGTCGTCATCGACCGTGACGAGCAGATGTCGGTCCTTTGGCGGAAGCTGGACGCCGCAGTAGGGGCAACAGGCACCGGTCACCCGGTCCGGCTTGCGTATCGTTTGGTTCTCGACGAGACAGAAGGCTTGTCCATGGGGGATGACCTTGGTCTCCACGAAAAGAACCCCTCCCGTTGCTGGAGGCAAGGCTAGTTCCCGCGACCGTCCGCAGCGTTGCCGATGTCATCCCGCCAGTCATCGACTCGTGGCGACCTCACTCCGCCGCTACGCCTGCGGCGTGAGGCGCCGGCTGTTGTGCCGGCGCCTCACCCGAGTCAGGCTGCCTCGAGCGCCTTGTCGAGTACCTCGTCGATCGTGTTGACGATGTGGAACGTCATCTCATCCCGACAGCTGTCCGGTAGATCATCGAGGTCGACTTCGTTGCGGGCGGGCAGGATGACTTCCGTGAGCCCGGCACGATGCGCCGCGAGCACCTTCTGCTTGACGCCACCAATCGGCAGCACGTTGCCCTGCAAGGTGACTTCGCCGGTCATCGCCAACGTGTGTTTCACGTTCCGCGCCATCAACAGGGAGGCCAAAGCGGTCGTCATTCCGATCCCGGCCGATGGTCCGTCCTTGGGAACGGCCCCCGCCGGAACATGCACATGGAACCTTCGCCGGAGATCGGCGGGGTCGATCTTCAGCTGATCTGCGTGCGACTCGATGTACGAC
>CAZYLX010000989.1:0-1674 GCA_964648595.1 uncultured Acidimicrobiaceae bacterium | reverse complement strand
CCGGCGGCCCACATGTTCACGAGGAACTTGCGGCGGTCGGCGACCTGTTCGGCAGGTGGTGGGGTTGTTGGTTGTTCGTTGGTCTTGCTCATGAGGTTCTTCGCTCTCGTCTCAGTGCCTTCGCCGTCTCGTTCAATGGTGAGATCACAGTTCGCCGTGCCATTCTTGCCAGGGCCACACCCAGCCCCAGTTGGGACCTCGGAAGGCAAAGCCGATGAGGGTGAGGATGACGAAGATCACGAGGAAGGTCGTGAACGTGGCCACCGCCACTCGACGGTGTTCCGGCTTGATGAAGAGACTGCGGTCGATGTACGGCATAGCGACAAGGCCGACGATGATGGCGGTCGGAACCAAGACCCCGGCCACCAGCGGGTGGAAGTGGGCGAGCAGCTCCTGAAGAGCAGCGAAATACCATGGAGCCTTCTCGGGATTCGGGGTCAATGTCGGGTTGGCGACGTCCCGTAGCGGCGCATCGAAGAACACCGAGATCACCAAGACGATCAGCAGGACACCGAGGGCAGCCACGGCATGACGAACTAGTAGGTGGGGCCAGACCATCACCATGTCATCGTCGGCGGGGTCTTTGCGCTCGCCGGCAACGGGCTTGCCGGGAACAATGCCGAGGACCCGACGTTCGTGCCCAGGTTTCGAATTCAACTGGACCGGCGTTGACGATTTCGGTGCAGGGGTTGTTGCGTCAGACACCGGGTTCTCCTCTGTCGATTTCGAGCATCGAGTCCTTGCGCCAGCGCCACAGGTGGAGCATCAGCATGAACACGAGTGCGAGGGGAATGACGGCGACGTGCAAGACGTAGAACCGCAGGAGCGTGGTCGACCCGACCGTCGAGCCGCCGAGCAGCAACTCTTGGACCTCTGCCCCGACGAAGGGGACATAGCCGGCCATCTCGCTGCCAACGGTCACGGCCCAGTAGGCCAGCTGGTCCCATGGGAGCAGATAGCCGGTGAACGACATCAAGAGGGTCAGGACCAGGAGCACAACCCCGATGACCCAGTTGAACTCGCGCGGTCGTTTGTATGCCCCTCGATAGAAGACCTTGCCCATGTGGCCCGCCACCGAAAGCACCATGAGGTGAGCCGACCAGCGGTGGACATTGCGCATGTACTGGCCGAAGGCCACCTCGGTCTGAAGCGTCTGGATGTTCGTGTACGCCGAGGCTGGGGAGGGCACGTAGAAGAACATGAGGTAGAGCCCGGAAACGGTCAGTGACCCGAACAGCACGGTCGAGATCACGCCCAGATACCAGGAGTACTGCCAGCTCAGTTCCTTACGGCGGATCTTGACTGGGTAGATGTGCAGGAGGAAGCTCGACCAGTGGCTGGCAGCCCGATCCCGGGGAGTCACCTTGGTTGGAGTTCGGAAGATCGATCGGCCGATCGAGGTCCTCCGAGCCCGCTCCAGCATGCTGGTCGGCTCGACAGCGCCAGATGGTTCGCTGCCGGACGCCTCGGCGTCGGGCGGTCGGTCAAGGACGGTCATGTCGGCACTCCAACTCCGGTCCACATTCCCATGGACAGGGCATTCGGTGGGCAACGTTCGATACACAACCCGCAACGGATGCAGGCTTCCTCGTCGAGGATGAGAGCCGTCCCGCCGATCACGGTCGGCTCGATTTCTTCTGATGGCACGAGCGAGATCACATCCACGGGGCAGAC
>CAZYLX010000988.1:0-1679 GCA_964648595.1 uncultured Acidimicrobiaceae bacterium | reverse complement strand
ACTTCAAGAGGGGGCCGCAGGCGACATCGTTGTGTCACGAGTCAACCCACTCACGGACCTCCAAGGATTCTCCGACCACGAGCGATCGATCAGCCATGTCGTTCAGGCCGGGCACGTGGTCGTCAGTCGTTGACGTCAGAGTCTTGATGCGGCGATGAGGAGCATCAGCGGGACCCGTCGTCGCCGAGCCAACTCATCTTCGTTTCCGTCGAACCGCTCGGGTTGCGGCTCGCATTCGCTGAGGCCGTCTATCCGGAAACCTGCATCGACCACTGCGGAGACGTAGTGCTCGATGGTTCGGTGTTGCCATGTCACCGTGCTGCCAAACCACGCTCGTTGTCGCGGCCCGTCACTGAAGTAGTCGTCGACGGTCCAGCTCGTGCGAGGGGAATTCGACTGGTCGTCGAACGATGTGATCACCGGGTGCACGACGCTGAAGATGATGCGTCCGCGCTCAGTGAGCGCCCGATTGGCGGTGGCGAGCAGCGATGTCAGGTTCGACAGATAGTGGAGCGACATTCTTGCCGTGATGAGGTCAAAAGAAGCGGGATCCAGATCGAGCGATTCGAGGTCCTCGACCACGAAGTGAGCGGCGTCGCTCGAGACTGACGCCATCGCGTGGCGGACCATTTCGGACGAGCCGTCGATGCCGAGGTACGACCTCGCTCCGAGAGCAAGGAGATCTTGGGCGAATGCCCCATCGCCACAGCCGAGATCGGCGACCGAAAGACCCTGCACGTCACCCATCGCGTGCAAGAACGCCGGCTCCTCCATGACGAGGTTCGGGCTGAACACCTCAGCGTGGCGTGCAGCAAGGTACGCATCGGCCACTCCAGGCTCGTCGTAGAAGGCGCCTCCCGGATCCGGAGTTGGCGTGGTACTCACGCCAGAAGGAGTCCCAGGCGAACCGTGTAGCCGCCCATCACGGTCCAGAACAAGAGGGCGAACCGGTGCTCACCCACCCGCTCGTTCAGGGTCGACCCCGTCCAGGTGCCGAGCGCCATGAGCGGTAGGGCGGCGAGCATCAGCAGCCATGCCGAGCGACCGAGGAGGTCGGCCTCAGAGAAGATGGCCACTTTTGTGGCGTCCCCTGCGAATGACGCCAGCGATGCGGCCCCGACGAAATGCCGACGGTCGAGATCGAGATTTCGGATGGCTACGCCTTTGAGTGGGCCCGACGTACCGGAAAAGCCGCTCGAGGCCCCCGAGACGAACGCCAACAGGGGAGCGAAGCCGGTCCGGGCCGGCTGAACCTGGAATCGTTCGGCGATCAGTGAGCCGGCGAACATGATCACGACGAACGCGGTCACGACAACGGTCGGGGCACGGACGAGGAGCGTCGAGCCCACCGCCGCGCCGATCACGATCAGGGCCGTGATGCCGGCTGCTGCTCGGAACGGAAGTGTCTTGCGGTATGCGATGATCTTCATCACGTTGTTGCTCGACAGCAGCAAGGCGGCCAACGCCACACCTTCCTTCGTCCCGAGGGTGATCGCCAGCGTGGGAACGAGCAGCAACGACCCGCCGAGCCCGGCTGAGGCCGACACAGTGAACGAGACGAACACGAGCACGAGAACGCCGATGATGGCGAGAACTTCCATGAGAACGATGCGTTCCGGGCGAGCGCTATGCGCCGACCACGCCAACATTCAGCTCGGCAAGCCGGACGTTGAACGAAG
>CAZYLX010000987.1:0-1679 GCA_964648595.1 uncultured Acidimicrobiaceae bacterium | reverse complement strand
GCCTGCAACGTGGCCTCGGCCAGCAGCGTGTCGACTAACGAAACCTCCGCTTTCCCTGCGACGGTCATGCCCCGACCTCGTCGAGTGCAGCCCGGACGGCGGCGACCGGGTCGGCCGACTCGCCGACCCACGTGAGGCCGAGGTCGAGTGACGAGAGACGATCGAGCTCTTCGACTGCGGCTGCCGATCGATTGACAACGATCGAGAGGGCCCGAGCCATCGGATCCCCCGCCGGGAGTTCCTCTAGCAGCCGATCGGCCTCTTGATAGCCGGCTTCGCCAAGAAGGTCAGGCAGGCGATTCACCACGAATCCAATCGGATCGATCTCGGTCGTCTCGACAAGCCGTTCCAACAGTTCCAGCGATTCTGTCACCGGAAGTGTCTCAGACGTCGTCACCGTGATCACCCCGGTGATCGATGGATCGCGGAGGAGATCGGCGATCCACTGGGTCTGACCGGCCAGTGGACCAACGCTCACAACTTCCCGCAGTGTGTCCGGTGCCGCGAGTAACTCGATCACATGACCCGTGGCGGGCGCGTCGACGATCACCGCGTCCCACATCTGCTCCCGTACCTCGTACGCGATCTTTCCGATCGTGAGGATCTCTCGAACACCCGGCGCTGCTGTGGCGACGTAGTCGAAGATGCGGGCGATCGGGCCGAGCCGAGACGGAGGAATGGGGATCTTCAGAAACAGCTTGATGTATTCGTCAAGCGATTCCTCGGTCGTCAGCTCGAGAAGGTCGACTCTGGAACGTTCGGCCAGCGGCGCCGTTGACAGGGCTGCACGCAGCCCACCGTCGTTTGTCACGTCGACAGCAAGCACCCGCTTACCCGAGGCCGCGGCGTTCAACGCCAAGGCTGCGGCCGTCGTCGAACGTCCCACACCGCCTTTGCCGGCAACGATGGTCAGTGGTCGGAGCACGGGACGTTCAGAACGAAGGCGGGAACAACGCTGCCGTCAACCACGAAGCCGATGGCGACCGGGCTCAGGACGATCTGGTCAGGCCCCGAACCCGATACGCCGAGTGTCCTCGTTGGGACCGATCTCGACGAACGAGACCCGTGAACCTGGCACGTTGAGTTCCTTGCCTCGCTTGTCTTCAAGCGTGAGCACGGGGATCGAACCCTCGAGGAGGGCCTGCACGGTCTTCTTGAGCTCAGCCCGATCGGTGTCTTCCGACATGTCGACTTCGATGATCTGCGGGCTGTCGGCGATGCCGATTCTGACGTCCACGATGTCTCCTGAGGTGTGCCCGAGCGAGTCGGGAGGTAGTGCGATCTGAGTGTTGCGTTCTTGCTGCTGTGATGGCGTTGCCGGCCAGGCCCAACAGACGAGCCGAGGGTACCGAACTGGCCGCACCGTTCGGGTGACGGGTTGGCCAAATGCCGAACGAGTTGCTGGGCTGTCGTCAAATGACCTTGAGCTCCGAGCGGTACCGACGCTTGGGTGCCATCTCGACGTCGAGCTTCTCCGCGAGTGCTGCGAAGAGGGCAGCCGACTCGGTTTCGAGATCGGCAGCAATCGGGTGGCCGGTATCGGATCCCTCGCGGAGATCGGAGACAAGCGGGATTTGACCGAGCAGTGGGACGTCGAGCTGTTCAGCCAGCTCGGCACCGCCACCGGACCCAAACAGCTCGTACTTCTTGCCGTCGTCGCCGGTGAACCACGACATGTT
>CAZYLX010000986.1:0-1680 GCA_964648595.1 uncultured Acidimicrobiaceae bacterium | reverse complement strand
TCCGAAGCCAAGCATGGATGCCATCGAGAATGACGCCGCGGGCCCCATCTCGTGGAGGCCCGCCATGATTGCCGTCCCCCGCCCGGTTTTCACAGGTTCAGGGCCCGCAGCGCCGGCAGCCGTCTTCGCTCCCACCGCGAGCAGTGCGAGGCCGAGGAGCAGGGTGACCAGGGTCTCGATGGTCTCGTGGTTCCCGATGCGACTCACCAAGGTCGCGCCGATGGCCAGGCCCAGCACACACGCCATCGTGGTTCCGAACACGTAGCCCGTCAGGAATGCGATGCCGTCCGTCCGGGGACGTTCGCTGCGGATGACGACAAGCGTCGCCGTCAGCGCGAGCGGGCTGGCGGCGGCCACCACTGCGAACAGTTTGGAAGAGGTATCCGGACAGCAGCATCACCGTGCCCAGGAGCCACCACTTCTGCCCGAGGAGCCGCACCAACGACTTCGGGTCGTCGAGCGAGATCGTCGGGAGACCAAGCGATCCCTTCTCTGCAGCGTCGCAGCCAAGGCGAACAGGAGTGCTGTGATGAGAGCGAAGGTTGCGGCCGCTGTCTCGACGTTAGCCCGCGGAACGATCCCAGAAACGGATCGTTGTCGTGCGGTCGCCCGGTCTCAGCGCCGGGCGCGTCGCTGGCATTCAACGTACAGTTCTCCGGCTGGGCGATGGGTCGAGGGAGTCATGGATTTCGAAACGTTGGAGCACGAAGGGCGGAACATTCGGTTCGCTTCGCTGGGTGAAGGGACTCCGGTCGTACTCCTGCACGGGTTCCCGGACGGACCCGAGTCATGGGCACCTACCGCCGCTGCATTGGCCGAGGCCGGGCATCGCGCGCTCGTTCCGTACCTACGCGGCTACCACCGGGACACCATCGTGGCGGGACGGGCGTACTCCAGCGCCGAGTTCGCCGATGACATCGTGCACCTTCTGGACGCACTCGATCTGGACGATGCAGTCCTCGTTGGCCACGACTGGGGAGCTGCCTACGTCTGGAGCGCACTTGGCGCTCACCCAGAACGGGTCCGAGCCGCCGTTCCAATTGGGATTCCCCACCCGGCATGTCTGAAGCCATCGCTCGACCTGTTGTGGGGTGTGCGTCACTTCTTCTACTTCAAGGCTCCCGCGTCTGACCAGCGTGCGGCGCGCAAGAACTTCGCTTATGTGGAAAAGCTGTACACGCGGTGGTCGCCAGATTGGACGGGAGACGACCGCGATCAGGCCGTTGCCCGAGTCAAGAAGATGTTCAGCGACCCGGCCGTCCTTCATGAGGCCTTGCAGTACTACCGGGATCTGACGCTCAAACCCGATCCAGCCAATGACTATCGGGCCTCGTGCCCGGCTTTGATCGTCGCTGGAGCAGCCGACTTCGGTGGCGACATGGGCCCGTACGAAGAATCGGTCGAACGGTTTGACGACTCCGCACAGCTGCTCGTGGTTGATGGCGCCGGCCACTGGCCACATCGCGAGGGCGAGTCCGAGTTCGTCAGCCATCTCGTCGCCCTTGTCGATCGCGTGACCGAATCTTGACATCCGGCGGATGGCGGTCGACACGCCCGACGCCACAGCCCCGTGACCAGGCGAACAAACTGAGATGTAGCGGGGTCCGATTTGGGCTGCCCCGTTACAGCTGCCATAAGGATCTGACTGTGCATTTGAACAACGATAAACCATCTTGATTA
>CAZYLX010000985.1:0-1683 GCA_964648595.1 uncultured Acidimicrobiaceae bacterium | reverse complement strand
GTCCGCTTGTCGGAGGCCCCGTCCTTTGGGCAGCCAATCACGGTATTCGATCCAACATCGCGAGGCGCGATCGCGTACCGCGATCTTGCTAAGGAGGTTGCTGGTGAACCGTCGTAGTGGACTAGGCAAGGGGTTGAGCTCGCTCATTCCCACCGACACCGAAGCTGGTCAGCTGGGGACGATGACGGAGATCCCCATCTCAGCGATTCAAGCAAACGAGTATCAGCCTCGGTCGCGCTTCGATGAGGAGGCTCTGGTCTCCCTGACCGATTCGATTCGTGAACTCGGCGTTCTCCAGCCGGTACTCGTACGCCAACTTGGACCCGACCGGTACGAGTTGATCGCGGGGGAGCGGCGGTGGCGCGCCGCTCGTCGTGCCGGTTTGCCAACCGTGCCGGCCATCATCCGCGACAGTGATGATCGCCACTCCTTGGAACAGGCGCTGGTCGAGAACCTGCATCGTGAGGATCTCAACGCTCTCGAAGAAGCGTCGGCGTTCCAGCAGTTGATCGACGAGTTCGCGCTCACCCAAGAACAGGTCGCTCAGCGTGTTGGCAAGAGCCGGTCGGCCATCGCCAACACGCTCCGCCTCTTCCAGCTTCCAGGATCGGTACAACGACTCGTGGCATCGGGGGAGTTGTCGGCCGGACATGCTCGTGCGCTGCTCGGGTGTGCGGACCGCGCACTCCAAGAGAAGTTGGCCGAGGCCGCGGTGAGTGAGGGCCTCAACGTTCGTCAAGTCGAGGAGCAAGTTCGATTGCTTGGCTCGTCGGTTGACGAGGCTCCACGACCAGAACCGCGGCAACCCATCGGTCAGACGCGCCCAGCTGCGGTCCTCGAGCTCGAGGAAGTGCTCGGCGATCGCCTTGCGACGAGGGTACGAGCGTCTTCCGGAAGTGGTAAGGGCAAGCTGACCATCGAGTACGCTGACCTCGACGATCTCGATCGGATCTACCGCGCCATGATCGGCGACTAACGCATCGTCGAGTACCCACTTCGTTGCCCACAGGTTGTGGACAAGCCTGTGGGGAGAGTGAACTCTCGATCAAGACTTGAGACGAGTATGCCGGCAGACGATCACGGTCGGTTTTCACATTGCGTTGGTGGAGTCGGCGGTTGTTCTGGCGTGTCGCCGGTCCAAAAAGCATCAAGGCGACCCCGAATGGGCCGCCTCGATAGTGTTGCTATGTCCTCGTTCGAGAATGACCGAGGGGACTGGGTTTACAGCCCGATCTCTTCGAGCAGCTGCATCTTGCCCTTGGCTCCGACGATCCTCTTGTCTACTTCACCATCGCGGAAGACAAGCAGCGTCGGAATACTCATGACTCCATAGCGCTGAGCGATCGATGGATTCTCGTCGACATTCAACTTGGTGATCTTGACACTGTCACCCTGTTCGGTGGCGATCTCGTCGAGGATCGGAGCGATCATCTTGCATGGTCCGCACCACTCAGCCCAGAAATCGACGACGACCGGTGCGGCTGCACCCTTGATCACTTCGTCGAAGGTGGCTTCGGTAAGGTTGGTGACGGCGTCGGACATGGGTGCCTCCGAGGAGTTGGGAACTGATGCGTAGGAGAGGTCCGAGGACCTCGAAGCGATGAGCGCACAGACGACCAACGCTGAAGGGGACCGGGCTATTCCCGGACCGGGATGGACTTCACTTGCCTCGCATGTGCCACA
>CAZYLX010000984.1:0-1683 GCA_964648595.1 uncultured Acidimicrobiaceae bacterium | reverse complement strand
GATCGCCTGGGATTCCGACGAAGTTCGACCACGTGAGGTAGTAGGCGCCGTGTTGGCCGTCCACAGTGTCGGCGTCACCGGCCGTTGTCGCGCTGCCGGCGGTCGTCGCATGCCCGGCGGTATCTGCGGAGTCGGCCGTCTGCGAGTGCTGGGAGAAGGGTGCCGCGGTGAGCTCTTGCCGCGGCTGAAGGACCGTGTAAGCCCCACCCGATGCGCCGTCGCGCACCCCGACTTCGAGCCACAGGGCGGTGCCATCGAAGATCGAGCCAAAGTCGAGCTGAGTCGTGAACCGACCGTCAGCCACTGCGAGATCCTCGACGTAAACGATGATCCCGACCTGGGATCCGCCCACGTCAGCGTTATAGATCAGAAACCGAAAATCGAAGGGCCCCGAGGACGGCGAGCCGGCATCGGAGAGAACACCCTGGTAGGTGAATTCGGTTCCAAGGGGCGCTGCCGCAACCATCGCTGCCACAAGTATCACCAGAATCGTGATTTGAGTCTTCATGTCTCCCCCTATTTCGTTCCGCCGACCACCGAGCTCCACGCACCGGTGCCGCCGCTTTCGAATCCGTTGACGAAGATAGCGCCGAAATCCACGGTGCCCGCCCAGAGGCCACCCGCGAGAACGGTTCCGCCGCTGGAAACAACACCCGCGTCCGGCTGGCCGATGGCCGCCGTCAGGGCAAAGGCGCCTCCCGTCGATTGACCCCCACCGGCATCCACCGACCACGCGGCCATTTCGTCTGCCCGCCCATTCTTCGTCACAGCGGATGAACCTTCGACCGGATCAGGAACCTCCGCTTCAGAGGCGGTGGCAATGGGCACCACAAGAGCCGCCACCAACACCCAGCCCGCGACGCGTCTTCGCATGGAAAGCTTCATCGTCGATATCCTCCTCTAAAATGAGACAATATCTCGCAATGTTGTCGATTCTCTGTGCCACAGATCGTAACAGAGATACCCACTTGGGGACAATGATGCTTTCAGAGGCACCGTCAGTGTCCAGGTGGATGATGTCCCGCGACGGGAATCCGCAGCTACCTGGGATCCCTCACCGGAGGCAACCACTCAGCCCCGGTAGGATGATCATCACGGGCTGCGCCGGCGAGGCAGCGCATCGATCACGGAGGGCAGGTACTAGCGAAGAACGTGAAGCCGGCGTCGTAGACCCCGGCGCACGTCGCAGCCCCAACAACGCCACCCTCAATCTGCGACGCGCCGATTCTGACTGTGCATTCGTCCAGATGACTGTAAACCGCAGTTCCAGCGGTCCTGATCTGGCTCCCTTGGATTGTCACACTCATTCCGTTCGTACCTTCGTCCTGACACCAGACGCCGTAACCCGCGGACGCGAGCTCCACCTCATGGAGGTACACACTCTTGTTAGAAGCCGACTCATTGTGCAAACTGATCGCCGTGTCCCCCGCGGATACGATCACGTTTCTGAGGACCCCGGAAGTTCCGTTGAGGATCAGTCCGTTGTCCGATGAGCTCGAGCAGAAGTTCTTCACCTCGAAGCCGGAAACGAACAACAGATCCGCGTCGGTGGCGTTGAGTAAACCCGTGCACTCGGAGACGCCCCCAAAAAGTTGAACGACACCGCGCTCAAGCGTGAGCTGCGTTGCGTCGTTTTCGATGCCGCGGTTGATCTCGCTCCCCCCCGCACTGATGGAAACGTCC
>CAZYLX010000983.1:0-1698 GCA_964648595.1 uncultured Acidimicrobiaceae bacterium | reverse complement strand
ATCTCAGCGGTCTCGCTCTTGATCTCTGCCCGGAGCTCGCGCCCCATCACTTCCATCTCTCGCCGCAACTCAGCCAGGCCTGCGTGGAGATCGCTGCGAGTGGCGATCTCGCTGTTCTCGGTACTCGGGAGGGATCTCATGAGCGTCTCGGCGTGTCGTGGGTTGTTGAAGATCCGCTCGAGTTCTTGGCGCAGGCCCAGGCGGTCGTTCTCGCTGATGGTCATTGTTCTTCACTTCCCGACGTTGGGCAACAGTCGCGTATCGAGGCCGGCACGGGCGACGGTGCCGGTTCTAGTCTTGGCGACGTGCCAACAATCCACTACGACCGGTATCCGGACTTCGACGAGCTGACCGGTTGGTTGGAGGGCTTCGCATCCGACCACCCCGACCTCGTCCGTCTCAGCTCGATCGGCTCGTCCTACGAAGGCCGTGACCTCTGGCTGCTGACGATCACGAACCGCGCCGTCGGAGAACCGTCGGAGAAGCCGGCGATCTGGATCGACGGCAACATCCACGCCACCGAGGTCACCGCAACCATGGCGATCGTCCATCTCGTCGATCAGCTCACCAGCGGCTTCGGCACCGATGCCGACATCACCCGAGCGCTCGACACCCGCACCTTCTACCTCGTCCCGCGCGTCAACCCCGACGGGGCCGAACTGGCCGTTGCCGAAGTTCCCACCCAGGTGCGCGGCAGCGTGCATGCCTGGCCGCGAACCGAACAGCTCGATGGCCTCGTCGCCGAGGACATCGACAAGGACGGCCGCATCCTGCAGATGCGCGTCGAGGACCCGAACGGCGCATGGAAGCCCTACCCCAACGACCCGCGGCTGCTGATCGCTCGGGAGCCCGACGAGGACGGCGACGGTCCGTACTACCGACTCCTCGGTGAGGGGATGATCCAGAACTACGACGGCGTTCTCGTGCCGTCCGCCCCGCTCCTCGAAGGCATCGACCCGAACCGTCAGTTCCCCTACAACTGGGAGCGCAACGTCGAGGGGCCCTGGGATGCCGGTGAATTCCCCGGCAGCGAACCCGAGATCGGCGCCCTGCTCGCCGCCATCACCGAACGCAAGAACATCTGCGCCTACTTCGCCTATCACACCTTCGCCGGCGTCCACATCCGTGCCTACAGCGATCAGCCAGACGAGTCGATGGCGGCCGACGACCTCTGGACCTACCACGTCCTCGGTCAGATGGCGACCGACCTCACCGGCTACCCAACCATCTCGGGCTATCACGATTTCCGCTACCACCCGAAGAGCGTCAACCATGGCGAAGCCACGGATTGGGCCTACGACCATCTCGGCGTCTACGGGTGGACGACCGAGTTCTGGAACGTCCTGAGCGCCGCCGGACTCGAAGACGCCCACCCGCTCGAGTGGTACCGAACCCACAGCCTCGATGACGAACTCCAACTCCTTGCCTGGGTCGACGACAACGTGCCAACCGGCTACGTCGATTGGTACGAGTACGACCATCCCCAACTCGGTCGGGTCGAACTCGGTGGCTGGCACAGCGAGCTGGTCTTCAGAAACCCGCCGCCTGCGCTGTTAGCGGACGAGATCGGCCCCCACTCAGCCCTGGCGGTGCGTATTGCGCTCTCCTCGCCGATGCTTCGGCACCGCGACACGCACGTCGAGCCGCTCGGCGACGACACCTGGCGGGTTCGGGTCGTGGTCGAGAACGCTGGCTGGA
>CAZYLX010000982.1:0-1700 GCA_964648595.1 uncultured Acidimicrobiaceae bacterium | reverse complement strand
GTTGCCGTTCTTGCACGCCGATCTGTTCAACGAGCACGATCTCCCGGCGCCCAAGGGCATCTTGCTCTATGGACCCCCTGGCTGCGGCAAGACCCTCATCGCCAAGGCGGTGGCGGCCAGCCTCGCGAAGAAGGTGGCCGAGGTATCGGGCGACGACCAGGCTCGAAGCTTCTTCCTGAACATCAAGGGTCCGGAGCTGCTCAACAAGTACGTCGGCGAGACCGAACGCCAGATACGGCTGATCTTCCAGCGAGCTCGCGAAAAGTCAGAAGAGGGCATGCCCGTCATCATCTTCTTCGACGAGATGGAGAGTCTGTTCCGCACCCGTGGCTCGGGTATCAGCTCCGACATCGAGAGCACGATCGTGCCGCAGCTTCTCGCTGAGATCGACGGTGTCGAGACTCTCAAGAACACGATCGTCATCGGCGCCTCGAACCGTGAAGATCTGATCGACCCGGCCATCCTTCGTCCCGGTCGCTTGGATGTGAAGATCAAGATCGAGCGTCCAACCGAGCAATCTGCTCGCTCGATTTTCCGTCGATACCTCACAACCGAGTTGCCCATTCACGCCGATGAGGTCGAAGAACACGGCAGCGAAACCGCTGCCGTCGCGGCAATGATCGAGGCTGGCGCCGACTTCATGTATCGCGAGGACGACGACACGCGGTTCCTCGAAGTCACCTATCAGAACGGCGACAAGGAAGTTCTGTATTTCCGAGACTTCTCATCTGGCGCCATGATCGAAAACATCGTTCGGCGAACCAAGAAGCTGGCGATCAAGCGTTTCCTCGACATCGGCGAGAAGGGCATCAAGGCCGAGGATCTGCACGCATCGGTCACGCAGGAGTTCAAGGAGCAAGAGGACCTCCCGAACACCACCAATCCCGACGACTGGGCGAAGGTGTCCGGCAAGAAGGGCGAACGAATCGTCTACGTCCGGACGCTCATCAAGAAAGATGACGGCGATGAGGCCGGCGGTCGTGCGATCGAGCAAGTTGCCACGGGTCAGTACCTGTAGCTCATGGCCATCAAGAAAGTCGTTGGCGTGGAGACCGAGCTCGGCAT
Organism: uncultured Acidimicrobiaceae bacterium; assembly: GCA_964648595.1. Taxonomy (GTDB): domain Bacteria; phylum Actinomycetota; class Acidimicrobiia; order Acidimicrobiales; family SZUA-35; genus SZUA-35. The sequence goes on along the minus strand of CAZYLX010000982.1, from coordinate 635 downwards.
CATGGTGCGCGGCGCCGCCGAGTGGAACCCCGTCTCTGCCTCCTCCATGCTCATCAACGCATACGTCGGGACAGACCCCGGTGGTATTGACGATCGAGCAACACCCATCGCCTGGGACTTCATCGACGAGATGCCGGGTGCCGATGCTCGTCAGGCGCTTGCTCCATCGTTCGCGATGCCGCCCGAGATCGAGACTCACCTTGTCAACGCGGTGCTGACAAACGGCGCTCGCTACTACGTCGATCACGCCCACCCCGAGATCTCGACGCCCGAATGTCTGGACGCCCTCGCGGTGGTGTTGTACGACCGAGCTGCAGAATTGATCGCGGTCGAGTCGATGAAGGCGGCCCGCTCAGTCCTCCCGCCCGACCAAGAAGTGATCCTCTACAAGGACAACACCGACCGCAAGGGGAACGCGTACGGCACACACGAGAACTTTCTCGTCGACCGATCGCTTCCGTTCGGCCAGATCATCACCGGGGCGACGACTCATTTCGTCACCCGCCAGATCTTCTCGGGCTCGGGCAAGGTCGGTAGCGAGCTGCCCGGCGTCGGTGCCGCGTCGATTCCCTACCAGATCACGCAGCGGGCCGAGCACTTCGGCTACCGATTCGGCGAACAGGTCGCGATCCTCG
>CAZYLX010000981.1:0-1700 GCA_964648595.1 uncultured Acidimicrobiaceae bacterium | reverse complement strand
GGAGGCCCCTACGACTCGGTGCACGACACCACGGTCGGGGAGCCGCTCTCCCTCCGGATCGATTGGCCGGCGTTCGGAAAGGCACCCATGCCGTGAACCTCCTCCAGCTCCGCGAGGTCGCCAGACGGAACGGACCGACGGGCTCGTAGGTCACCTCAGCATGCCATTGGGCGAGATCGGGCAGCATGTCGCCAAACCACTCGAGCACGAAGATCGGCGCCAATCACGTGTGCGCCAAGAGCTCGCGTGGTGTGTTCAGTTGTCAGCGGCGTAGCCATCGGCCGCGCACACGACGCAACCAAGGACTGCTTCGCCAGCGATCAGTCGATCGGAAGACGGGCGAAGATCTCGACCTTCGCGTCCTCGAACTCTTCCGGAGTGATGTCACCGTTCTCGAGTTGCTTGTGAACAGCCTCGATCAGTTCGAGAAGTTGGGGAGCCGTCAGCTCCTCTTTCCCGCCGAGCATGTCGGAGACGACGCTGGTCCCCTCCTCCATGACCTCGACGTCGCCGCCGGCCTCGAGATCCGCCGTCGGTGCAGGACCGAACGGATCGTTGGTGTTGCCTTGACGAGCGGCCTGCTTGGCTGCCTTCTTTGCTGCCTTGGCCCGGTCGCGTTGCAATTTTGCAAAGCTTGAACGTTGCTTACCCATGGGGAGCTCCCTTTGTGTCGGCTCGACCCGAATGTCAGCGTCTGCTGAGATGGTGACGGATCACATCGTGAATCAGTTCACGAAAGAGTGCGACTTTCAAGACTAGAGCCTGATGGGCGCTTCCCCTCTTCATGTGGCGTCCGACCTGTGGTTCTACCCACGCCAACCACCTCGAACGTCAGATGACGTTCATGTCTCGAGGTGCTCCACCAAGTTGAAGGCATGGAGCGATACGCCGCGCCTGCTGACTTCGATCTTCGAGATCGATGCCTGGGCAACGTGGCTCCGCCAGGAGATCCCGATGCCGACGCCGAGCGCCCACGCAACAGCGGCCTTCACCGGCGAAACATGGGTGAAGATCACAACATCTCGTTCACCGGTCACATCGGCGATTCGATCGAAGAAGTCGGCCACTCGGTCCGCCAGCTGCTGCAACGACTCACCATTTGGCGGTGCGAAATCCGGGTTTGCTCGCCACTCACGCATCGTCTCAGCAGGAATGTCGCTCATCGACGTCAGATCGAAGTCGCCGTAGTCGAGCTCGATGAGCGCATGGTCGACGACGTGTTCCGCTCGATACGCGGCTGCTGTCTCTCGACAGCGCAGCAACGGCGAGCTGTAGACAGCGGCGTCAGCGGGAAGGACCGCCGCAATGGCACCGGCCTGTTGGTGTCCGACAGCGTCGAGTGGAGGATCGGCCCTGCCGAGCAACAGACCGGAGGCGTTTGCCTCGGTCCGGCCATGGCGACAGACATAGATGGTCATGACAGCACGCTCCGATTGAGTTGGCCCGTCATCTTCAGACGCTCCCGATTCGCAGGGTCGGTCAGCTCGTAGCGACGGATCGCCCACCAGCCCACACCGACGCCGATGAGTTCGAGCAGGATTCCGAACAACAGGGGACGGTCGAATTCGGGCAGACGACTCGGGCCGAAGTCGAGGCCGAATGCCGGCCACCAGAACAACTCGGAACGCGTCCAGCTTCCGTCGAGCACGAGATGCATGAACATGCCGATCGGTATGCCCAGCAACCGACGGCGAACTAGT
>CAZYLX010000980.1:0-1704 GCA_964648595.1 uncultured Acidimicrobiaceae bacterium | reverse complement strand
TTGCGGCGAGAGATGGAAGTGATGGGGCGCGAGCTCCGGGCAGAGATCAAGAGCAAGAACGCTGAGATCACCAAGCAGATGGCGGTCCAGTTCCGCCTGACGGTGCTCATGCAGATGGGCGTGCTCCTGGCTGTCATCAGCCTGATGGCCACTCGCCCCTGATCGATCGAGCTGCCCGATTCTCGGGAAGGCTCACGGACTTTCGGATGCGTCGACGACGTACTCGGCGATGGCAAGGCTCGACGTCGCCGCTGGTGATGGTGCGTTGCGCACACTGACGATGCCGTCCTCGTCCTCGATTCGAAAGTCATCGACGAGTGAGCCATCGCGGTCGACGGCCTGCGCACGCACGCCGACCGTCCCTCGGACCACATCGTCGGCTCCGACTTCCGGAACGTACCGACTTGCACCCTTCATGTATGCCCGTGTGGACAGCGATGCCCAACGCCGAGAGTGCGGTCCGGCTCTTGCGTGTGCGCAGTCCGCTGCTTCCGACCGAGCACGCACTGGGGCAACATCGGCAACCGCTTGCGCCGCTTCGAGACATGGACAGCGTGCCGCTTCGATGCGAGTTCGGCGGCGACCCGGCTCAGTGCTGGCAGCTACGTAACCACGACGCAGGAGATCACCGAATCTACGACCAGGTGCTCCAGATCAACACCGAGACGTCTCGCGACGTGTCGACCGGATGCTGGTTTCGGGAACGCAATCAGCCAATGCGACTCGCTGCCCTCGCGTCGGTGCTCGCGGAGTCCGGCCGCCACGACCAAGCCGTCGCCGTGCTCACGGCCCCGCTCGGCCACGAGTCGATCCGTCGACGGTGGGCGGAGTCGGCATCAATGTTCGTCGAAGGTCTGCTTGATTGGCTCGACCCTGAGGTGGTGCTTGCGGCTCTCGAACCGGAGGCGCAAGCGTTCCTCATCGACCGCTACGCCTTGGCCATGCCCAACCCCGGGTTTGCGCCGTCGGCCGTCAGGGAGTGCCTCGGCTGGTTGCTGGCCACTCGACTGGTGGGTCGTCACCTCGACGAGCTGATGCTGATCGAGACCCACCCCGCCGGCGGCATGTACGACTGTCTGGCGCTGTATCGGCGCCCCGTTCAGCCCAGCGACTCGACCGTACAGATCGCCATCAACCTCGAAGGCACGCTCCACGTCTTGCCGGACAGCGACAATCATGTCTCGGATCGCGAGGTGTGGGAGCGCCTGGCCGGGGGCGAGATCGACGAGATCGTCCGGTGGTGTGAGCCGCACCTCGGGCTCGATGCGACCCCGGAGCGGGACGAGGCTTGGCCACATGTGATGGCAGTGCTGGCGCAACGCTTTCGTGGCCGGGCGCGCTGGCGTTCGGGCGTGCTCGACAGCTCGGGTTACGCAAGCGGAATCCGCAGCGAGCTCTTCGATGCGATTCCCGCAGTGGCCGAGGCTGCGGTGAGCCGTCGCGACGATCTCGATGACGAGCCCGCCTACCGGTTCTGGTTCCTCGTCGACGAAGCCGGCCGACCACTGGCCGCCGTCGAGCTCGACACTGCTTCAGCCTGGAACAGCGAGGGTCGCCACTACGACCTCCGGACGGCGGGAGACCTGTTCGCGGCTGCCTTGATTGAGTAGCGAGTGCCGTCATCGCCCTCTCCCGTTCACAGCCGCTCCACTGAGCCATGATCTACAGCCAGTGACCAACCACCTCGACGGCGGCATCTACGAC
>CAZYLX010000979.1:0-1704 GCA_964648595.1 uncultured Acidimicrobiaceae bacterium | reverse complement strand
CTGCTCGTGGACAGGTTGTAGGTCGCGTTGGCGTAGAGCCGGTTATTGCTGATGACCGGCATCGGCTCTTCCACGGGACAGCAATCCGTCACCAGGAGGATTCCCTGCTGGTTGTTCCAGATCTCGTTTCCCGACACGGTGGCCGTGGACGATCCGGTCAGCCGGATTCCGTTGTTGGCGCCACGGATCTCACTGTCTTCGATGGTCACCACGCCGGTGACGTTGTCCAGGGCGAGGGCATCGCCGGTGGACGAGCCGGCCGAGTTGTCCACGAGGCTGTCCGAGATCGAGACTCCAGCGCCGTCGGAGAGTGCAACTCCGACTTCCGAGAATTCCCGAATGGTGCTGTCGGTGATGGTCGCCTTTGCAGGGTCGGAGATCTCCACTGCCCGTGTTGCGAACTCGATGATCGCGTAGTCGATGCTTGTCCCCGTGCTCGTCGCGCCGATACCGATCCCCGCCCAGTCGCCGCGGGCGGGCGTGCCCGACGCAGAGGTAAAGGTCACAGGGTCCGTCTGGAGCCCCTCCACCAGGAGCGTTCCATTGACGGTCAATGAGCTTCCGCTTGCGAACTCGAGTACCACGCCCTCGGGCACGGTCAGCGTCGAGCCGCTCTGGATGAGTATGGGGGTCACGACCTGGTAGGTCGTTCCTGCGGTCAGGGGTGTCGTGATATCGTCGACTACTCCGGTCAGCGAAGTGCCCGTACCCACCGGCAGTCCGTCGGCATCGAGGAAGGGAATGAAGTCCACCAGCGGAGCTTCGAGGCCGTCGATCTGGTCGTATATCGAGGTGGCAATGACGTTGGGATCCGTGGTCCCCCAGTAGTTGTTCTCGGCGTCGACGGTGGTCGATTGGGCGGTCGGCCAGTCCTGAGTTCCCAGTGACAGGTTGTAGCTGGTATTGGTGTGAAGTTCGTTGTCGCTGATGACGGGCGATGGCTCTGACCCACCCTGCACCAGGAGGTGAATCCCGAGGAGATTGCCCCAGATCTCGTTACCGGTGACCGCGGGCGACGAAGCTCCCTTGACGAGGACACCGTTGTTGACCCCGAGAATCTCGTTGTCCTGGATCGTGACGACTCCCGTGACGTCATCGAGGTCGATGCCATCGCCTCCTATTGCACCGGACGAATTGTCGATGAGGTTGGTGTCGATGGATGCACTGGCGTCTCCGAACAGCTCGATCCCGTCCGTCGAGAACTCTCGAATCACACTGTTGCTGACGGTCATCGAGGCGGAATCGAGAACTGCGATCCCAGTCGAGGCGTATTCGATCACGGCGTAGTCGATCTCCGAGCCCGTGCTCGTCGCGTCGATGCAGATGCCCCGCCAGTCTCCGCGAGCCGGCGAGGAGGCGAGTGAGGTCATGGTGGCGGAATTGCCCGACACACCCTGAACCAGCAGGCTGCCGTCGACCTCGAGCGCCGAGGTAGAGGCGAACTTGAGCGTCGCCCCCTCCGGAATCGTCAGCGTCACCCCTGCGGCCACCGCGTAGGTCCCGACGACCTCGTATTCGGTATCGGCTACCAGACTCTGGTTGCCGGTGATCAAACCGTTGAGGAGGTTCCCTGCAGGTACCGGTGTCCCCACGGCGTCCAGGAAGGGAACAAAGTCGACGGTGGGCAGGTCGATGTCGGTTCGGCGATCGTGGATCGTCAGACCGATCGCCTCGGGATCGGTGGTCCCCCAGTAGTTGTTCTCG
>CAZYLX010000978.1:0-1705 GCA_964648595.1 uncultured Acidimicrobiaceae bacterium | reverse complement strand
CAGCGCCGGTGTCTCGGTGTCGATGGCCGACCTCATCGTTCTCGGTGGCGCTGCCGCCGTCGAAGCTGCAGGCAGGGCTGGCGGTCACGACGTGACGGTCTCGGTGAGCACCGGGCGCGGCGACGCTTCCCAGGAGCAGACCGAGGTCGAGTCGTTCGCTTGGCTCGAGCCGAAGGCGGACGGCTTCCGCAACTACATGGGCAAGGGCGCCAGCCACGTCGCAGAGCACCTGCTCGTCGACCGGGCTCAGCTCCTCGACCTTGGTGCCCCGGAGATGGCCGTACTCGTTGGTGGTCTGCGCGTGCTCGGCGTTTCCACCGACAACCACGGTGTCTTCACCGAAAACGTCGGCACCTTGAGCAACGACTTCTTCGTGAACCTGATGGACATCGGCACAGCGTGGTCTCCCGCAACCGGGGCCGAGGACGTCTTTGAAGGTCGGGATCGGGCATCGGACGAGATCAAGTGGACAGCTACCCGCAACGATCTGGTGTTCGGATCGAACTCCATCCTCCGTGCCATCGCCGACGTGTACGGCGCCGATGACGCAAGCGAGAAGTTCGCGAACGACTTCGCTGCTGCCTGGGCCAAGGTGATGGACGCGGATCGCTTCGATCTCGCCTGATCCCAAGCACTGACAGGCGCCCCGTCGAAACCTCCCGGTTTCGACGGGGCGTTTGCGCGTTCGGGCTCGTTGCCCGATATCGGCCGGCCATGGCAGAGCTAGGAGGCCGGACGCAGCACTGTCTGCCCCTTGCCTGCCGGATCGGCGATCATCTGTGACGCTCGGTGTTGGCACGGTGGCACACCGAATCTCTCCCATGACGTGAGAGCCATGCCCAACGTCGAGTTCATGGCGTCATGGTTCCGGAGCGATGTCCTCAGCCGGTCGATGTCCTCGGCCGACCAAGGGGTGCCTCACGCCAGCACCACAGACCCGATGCCGTTCGTGACGGTCATGCACCAAGCTCCAACGTGGCCTGGGCCCAAACCTTGGCGAACCGTTGGATGGCGGTGATCGCCGTGAGGACGAGCATGATCCACATCACGGCTACAAGAGTCGATGGGAACGCAAGACCGAACGCGAGCAGGATCAGACGCTCGGCTCGTTCCATCAGACCGCCCTTCGCGTCGAAGCCGAGAGATTCTGCTTTCGCTCGCTGGTATGAGATCAGCCAGGACAGGCCCATGATGGCGACCGGGACCATGGCCAGCAGCCCTCGCTCGTCGACGATGAAGTACCAGGCCACGCTTGACGTGACGATCGTGTCGGTCACCCGGTCCGCGGTTGAATCGAAGAAGGCGCCACGTCTCGATGTCGGCCCTGCCGCCTTTGCCACTGCACCGTCCAAGAGATCGGGAAGCGCAGCGATCAGCACCAGAACGAACCCGACGCGGAGACGGCCAGACCCAATGGCCACAGCAGCAGCGCTGCCACCGACCACGCCCAGGATCGTGAGGGTGTTCGCGGTGACACCGATCCGGTGCAAGCCGGCGCCGATGGGATCGACAATCGGTTCTACTTGTTTGCGCCAGTAGCCGTCGAACACTGGTTGCTCCTGCTCTGACGATGCCGGTCTGGCACCCTCGTCGACTCAGATGTTGTCACACGACCGGTCGGTCGCCCACACGACCTCCGAGCGTCAACCCAGGTGAGCACTACTGGTGCCTCGTCGTCGCTCTGGCCGAGCGACCCAGCGGCATG
>CAZYLX010000977.1:0-1708 GCA_964648595.1 uncultured Acidimicrobiaceae bacterium | reverse complement strand
GTCGGTCAACGTTTTCCCTGGTCAACACCCACGGCTGAATATTCGGCCCCCACACACTTTCTTGCGAATGAGTGCTTCGATGGACGTAGTAAGAGTACTACGTGTAGGATTCCTACCATGAAGGTAACCGAGAAGGGCCAAATCACAATCCCGAAGGAGATCCGTGACGCACTCGGTATCGGGGCGGGCACCGAGGTCGAGTTCGAGCGCGACAAAGAGACCATCGTGGTGCGAAAGGCCAGCGATCGTCCGACTAGGGGGCGCCAGCTCGCCGAGCGGCTTCGAGGTCGCGGCGACGTCGCCATGACGACCAGCGAGATCATGGCTCTCACCCGGGAGTCGTGACATGGCCTACGGGACCCTGGTCGACAGCAACGTGCTGTTGGACATCATGACCGAAGATCCCGTCTGGCAGACATGGTCGATCGCAGCGCTTTCCGACGCCGCGGAAAACGGTCCGCTCTACATCAACCCAGTCATCTATTCGGAAGTGTCCATCAGGTTCTCGACGATCGAGGCCCTCGAGGACGCACTTCCACACGAGGACTATCGGCGCGAGCCCATTCCGTGGGCCGCAGCGTTCCTCGCCGGCAAGGCCTTTCTGAATTACCGACGAAACCAGGGCCTTAAGGCGACAACCCTTCCTGATTTCTTCATCGGCGCCCACGCGGCGATCGCCGAACTGCAACTACTTACCAGAGACGTCAGCCGCTATCGCACCTACTTTCCGACGGTGCAACTCTTAGCGCCGAGCGACTGAGCTTGTCGTGCCGCAACCCAAGTTTGAGCCTCTGACCAGGTGAAACGGCTCTGTTGCGTTATGCGATCCTCGGAGACGTTGGTGGTCGACAACGTCCGGCCGGCGGGCTCAGATCGTTTGGGTGAGCTCTTCGAACGCCGCGACAATCCGGAGGCTTTGGTGGCTCTCGGTCCCAAGTTCGTAGTGGCTGCGGCGTAGATTCTGAATGAACGCGTGGCCTCGGATCACCACCGATGCGGTGCGGTCGGTCTTGAGGCCTCGCATTGGCCTGAGCCTCGACTTCAGTCGCCCGTGATCGCACTCGACGAGGTTGTTGGCGTACTGCTCAGTGTTGTGAAACGCGTCCGGGATCAATTCCTCGATCACGGTCTCGAGCGCCTGTGCGAGATCGGTGATCACCTCGTCTGGCTGGTCATGTGCGGCCAGGGCTGCAGCGAAGAACGTGCGGGCTGCGGCGATGTTGCGTCGTGGGGAGACGAACACATCGATGACCTGGCCATGCTCATCGACGGCGCGGTAGACGTACCGCCATTTCCCGGCGACTTTGACGTATGTCTCGTCAACAAACCAACGACCGCCGACAGTGTGGCGACGGGGCCGGGCGGCATCGATCAGCAACGGTGTGAAGCGTTGGACCCACCGATGGATCGTGACGTGATCCACTTCGATCCCACGCTCCACCAGAAGCTCTTCGACGTCACGGTAGGAGAGCCCGTATCGGAGATACCAACGCACAGCCAGCATGATCACTTCGGGCGGAAACCGGTAGCCAGCGAACGCGGAACGATCCGCAGGCGGTGGCTGATTCCGGCGGTGATTCATCTCGACACTCTGGCCAGGCGGCGAGCCGATCCCGCAACGCAACAGTCCCGATCGACCTCGATGCCACGCTCGACCAGGAGCTCTTCGACATCTCGGTAGGAGAGTCCGTATCGGAGGTACCAACGG
>CAZYLX010000976.1:0-1709 GCA_964648595.1 uncultured Acidimicrobiaceae bacterium | reverse complement strand
TCTCAACGAGCGGGCTCGTGCGCTCCAACTCGGAACGTCCGAGGCCGTGTCCACTGACTACGTCAACACCATTCCAACCGAACAGCAGCCGTTCTTCCCTGGCGACGAACACCTCGAGCGTCGGATCCGGGCCTTCATCCGATGGAACGCAGCGGCCATGGTCGTGCGGGCCAACAAGACCGCGGACGGCATTGGCGGGCACCTTTCGAGCTTCGCTTCGTCCGCCTCGCTCTATGAAGTCGGCTTCAACCACTTCTTCCGAGGCAAGGAGGACGGACTCGCTGGCGATGCCGTGTACTTCCAGGGTCACGCCGCTCCCGGTGTTTACGCCCGGGCCTACCTCGAAGGGCGACTCGATCAGGAACAGCTCGACAACTTCCGGATGGAGGTCGGCGGCCGCGGCCTGTCGAGCTATCCCCATCCTCGGTTGATGCCCGAGTTCTGGGAGTACCCGACGGTCTCGATGGGCCTCGGCCCCATCAATTCGATCTACCACGCCCGCTTCCTCCGCTATCTCGCCAACCGCAAGATCGAAGACACATCGAACACACGCGTGTGGGCGTTTCTTGGCGACGGCGAGTGCGACGAGCCAGAGACGCTCGGCTCGATCTCCTTGGCCGGCCGGCACGGACTCGACAATCTCACGTGGGTGATCAACTGCAACCTGCAGCGGCTCGACGGCCCAGTGCGGGGCAACGAGAAGATCATCCAAGAACTCGAAGGGGTGTTCCGCGGCTCGGGATGGAACGTCATCAAGGTCGTGTGGGGCTCACGCTGGGACGAACTCCTCCAGCGGGATGTCGATGGCGTTCTGCTCAACAAGATGAACACGACCGTCGACGGAGAGTTCCAGAACTACGCCGTCGAGTCCGGGGCGTACATCCGTGAGAACTTCTTCGGTCCCGACCCTCGACTCAGGAAACTGGTCGACCACCTGAGCGACGCTGATCTCCGGAATCTTCCCCGTGGTGGCCACGACTACCAGAAGGTGTACGCCGCCTACAAAGCCGCCACCGAGCACAAGGGCCAGCCAACCGTCATCCTGGCCAAGACCGTCAAGGGCTGGACCTTGGGACCAGGGTTCGAAGGACGCAACTCGACCCACCAGATCAAGAAGATGAGCAAGGCGCAGATGCTGGATCTGCGGGACCGGCTCCACCTCCACGACGAGATCAGCGAAGCGTCCCTTGAAGACGGCATCCCTCCCTACTTCAAACCGACGCCGGGCTCCCCCGAATACGACTACATGGTTGGTCGACGCAAGGCGCTCGACGGATCGGTGCCCACTCGCCAGACAACCGTTCGCCGACCGCTGCCAATGCCAACCGACGGTCCTTTCAAGACCTTCCTCGAGGGTTCGGGCGGGCGCGAAGTCTCGACCACGATGGCCTTCACGTCGATGCTCCGCGAGATGTTGCGCGAAGAGGGATTCGGCCCCCGCGTCGTCCCGATCATTCCGGATGAAGCTCGCACGTTCGGCATGGACTCCATGTTCCGCGAGTTCGAGATCTATGCCCCTTTCGGCCAGAAGTATCGGCCTGTCGATCACGAGCTGCTGCTCTCCTACAGCGAAAGCACCGACGGTCAGATCCTCGAAGAAGGCATCACAGAGGCCGGAGCAACTGCCAGCTGGATTGCCGCTGGAACGAGCTACGCCCACCAGGGCATCCCGATGGTGCCGTTCTACACCTTCTACTCGATGTTCGGCT
>CAZYLX010000975.1:0-1711 GCA_964648595.1 uncultured Acidimicrobiaceae bacterium | reverse complement strand
CGCTGTTCGCGATTTCCGGCAGGTCGGTTCCGACAGCGACGATCGTGACCCCGATGATGAAGGACGAGAGTCCAAGATGAGCGCCGAGTTTCACCGCGGCGTCCAGAGCATGCCCGCTGGCCCAAATGGCGACGAAGAGGCCGATAGCAACACCCGCCACCCACACTCCTGTCACCTGCCTGTTGTCGTCGTTGTCGACCCATCCGGCCAGAGTCCTTCGCCCCTGGCGATGAAGGCGTCCGGAGTGTTCGATCATGGCATGGGCAACAACGATCGATCGCCGTCCGTCGTGGAAGACCTGATGTCCACCGACCTGGTCACCGTCCATGCTTCCGATTCGGTCGGCCGAGCCCGTGACCTGCTCGCCGCGATTCGAATCCATGCGTTGCCCGTGGTCGAGGACGATCGGATCATCGGAATTCTCACGACGTCAGACGTCGCTGACAATTGGCCGGATGACCACCGTGTCTCCAAACTGATGACCCCCTCTCCCTTCCGGATCGGCAGGCAAGCCTCGATCGAGGCGGCAGCACAAGAGATGCTCGCTCGGCAGGTCCACCACCTGGTGATCGACGAACCGGGCGGTCCGGTTGGGCTCCTGAGCAGCTTCGATCTGTTACGAGCGCTCGCCACTGAGCCCCGAACGCTCTGAGGCTCTCCGATGACACCTGGCCCGCCGGGACCCGCATGGTTCTCACTTGAAGCCGAGGACGTCGCACAACGCCTCGAGTCGTCCCCAACCACAGGACTGGATCCCGACGAGGCCCGAAAACGAATTGACGTCTTCGGGCGGAACGAGATCGACATCACCGCGGAACGGCCCTGGTTGCCCCTCTTGGTGAAGCAGTTCACAAGTCCCCTGACCCTCATTCTTCTCGTTGCTGTCGCGATCTCCATCGGGTTGGACGAGATCGTGGATGCCACCGCGATCGGCGCGATCGTGATCATCAACGCTGGCCTCGGCTTCATTCAGGAGTGGCGCGCCGGCCAAGCGATCGATGCGCTCACCTCGATGCTCGTCCTGCGAGTACGCACGATCCGCGGTGGTCAAGCAGCAGAGATCGATGCCGCCGAGTTGGTTCCTGGCGATCTCGTCGAACTCGCCGCTGGAGATCGGGTGCCCGCCGATCTGCGTGTGATGCATGCGTCCGCTTTGCTCGTCGACGAGTCTGCGCTCACCGGCGAACCAGAGGCGGTTACAAAGGACACGGCACCCGTTGACCCGGCAGCCATCTTGTCGGCTCGAACCTCGCTCCTCCACGCCGGCACCGACGTGAGGGCTGGCAACGGAACCGGCCTCGTCGTCGCGACGGGAACAGGCACGGAGTTCGGAACAGTCGTCGATCTGGCCGCAGGTGCCGACGACGGCGAGATCCCTCTGCAACGCAGCCTGGGCCAGCTGGGTCGAACGCTCGGCGTCGTCGCTGTGGCCATCGCTGCCTTCACCGTGCTGGCCGGCATCGTGGCCGGCCGACCCGCCGGGGAAATGTTCATCACCGGCATCTCCCTGGCCGTTGCGATCGTTCCGGAAGGTCTCCCTGCCGTTGTCACCGTCACCTTGGCGCTTGGCATCCAGGCCATGTCGAAGCGCCACGCCCTGCTTCGACACCTCGAAGCTGCAGAAACTCTTGGGGCGGCATCGATCATCTGCACCGACAAGACCGGCACCCTGACCCAGAATCGCATGACGGCTCGACAGGTCTGGACCGCC
>CAZYLX010000974.1:0-1713 GCA_964648595.1 uncultured Acidimicrobiaceae bacterium | reverse complement strand
CATCGCCATTCGCGGCACGAACGGCGGCTACCACACCAACCCGGCTCCCGACACCGCGCTCACCCAAGACACGGTCATCATCGCACTGGGCTCCGCCGACGAGCTGAGCCATCTTCGACGAACCGTCAACGCCACCTGATGTTCGGGCTCGGCGCCTAGCAGGCAACCAGACCGAGAGTGGGGACCACAACCCCACCCGGTAGTCTTGCTGCTCGGTTGGCGCGCCCGTCAATCGCTCAATCGTGCTCCACCACTGCCACCTCATCGAGAGGGTCTGCCATGTCCATGGTTTGCCAAGTCACCGGCCGCCGTCCCAGTTTCGGCAATAGCATTTCGCACTCGCACCGCGTCACCAAGCGTCGTTGGAACCCGAATATCCAGCGTCAGCGTTTCTGGCTGCCCAGCGAGAACCGCTGGGTCACCCTGAACGTCAGTGCCAAGGGCATCAAGACGATCAACAAGAAGGGCATCGAAACCGTCGTTGCCGACATTCGACGCACCGGAGGCAAGGTCTGATGGCCAAGGCAGGCGAAAAGCGACCCATCATCAAGCTGCGCTCCACCGCGGGCACTGGCTTCATGTACACCACGCGCAAGAACAAGACGAACACTCGCGAGCGCATCGAACTCAAGAAATACGATCCCGTCGTTCGCAAGCACGTCATCTTCAAAGAAGAACGCTGACCGATCGGGCGGACGCGATCCGTCAGCCCGCTCATCACCTCGTTACGATCACGCTTGTGACGAGCCAATCGGCAACTGCAGCACAGACCGGGCCATCGCTCGGTCTGTTGCCGTTTTGGCAGGTCGACGGCACCGCAGATCTGTACGAGGCGTGCTCCGACACACCGTCCGCTGTCTGTCGCTTCGTCTATGAACAGACCGACAGCACGCTTCTTGCCTCGGGGAGCGATGTCCTGACAACAACCGGGCTGCGTGTTCTCGTCATCGTCGCCGCTGCGTGGTTGCTCCGCCGGTTGGTTCGCCGCAAGAGCCCAGACGTCATCAAGGCAATCATCCTGCGTCAAGAAACACTCGATCGGGAAGCTGCCGACAGCGCCGATCTCGACCTGACCGACGAGCAGCGCATCGAGATCGGCCTGCGCCGGGAACGGGCCCGCCAGCGTTCGAGCACCCTCGGTCACGTCCTCACCTCGATCATCACCGTGGTCATCGGGTTCACGGCCGCGCTGATGATCCTCGGCGAGTTCGGCGTCAACCTCGCGCCGCTGATCGCCGGCGCGGGGGTCATCGGCATCGCCCTTGGTTTTGGCGCTCAACAGATGGTGAAGGACTTCCTCGCCGGGATCTTCATCATCATGGAAGACGAATACGGCGTCGGCGACGTCGTCGATACCGGGCACGCAACTGGAGTCGTCGAACGCCTCACACTTCGCGTGACGCAGCTCCGGGATATCGACGGCACCGTCTGGTACGTACCGAACGGTGAGATCCAACGCGTCGGCAACCGCAGCCAGTTGTGGGCCCGGGCCGTCCTCGATATCGAGGTCTCCTACGACACCGACATCGACATCGCCGCTGCGGCACTGCTCCGAGTCGCCAACCAGCTCTGGCGAGAGGATCTGCCCGACTGGACGATCATCGCTGAACCCGAGTTCTGGGGCGTCGAACGCTTTGGAGCCGATGGCGTCGCCCTCCGTCTCGTGGTCAAGACCGAGCCGACCGAACAATGGGCGGTGGCCCGCGAGTTGCG
>CAZYLX010000973.1:0-1720 GCA_964648595.1 uncultured Acidimicrobiaceae bacterium | reverse complement strand
GTCATCAACAACCTGTCGATCGACGACGGAGCCGGATCCCTTGATCCCACCGACTTCGCCGCCTTGGTATCGATGGAGGTTGGCGGCGAGCTGACGGCAACGCAGGCCAAGACCGTGTTGGCCGAGATGGTGACGTCAGGCAAGGACCCAGCAACGGTTGCCGCTGAGATGGGGTTCGAGGCGATGGACACCTCCGAGTTGGAGGCTTTGGTCGACGGGCTCATCGCCGACAACGCCAGCGAGTGGGACCGCTTCGTCAACGGCGACGATCGGGAACGGGGGAAGATGCAGGGCTTCTTCACCGGGCAGATCATGAAGGCCACGAAGGGTCAGGCCGACGGCAAGGTCGTCAACCAGATCTTGCAGTCCCGTCGGAACTCCTGACCCTCCCATCCCAACTCCATCGCAACTGCCATCCCATCGCAACTGCCATCCCATCGCAACTGGTGGTGTGGTCGGTCGCCAGAGCGACCGACCACACCACCAGTTGGGTCGTGCAGTTGGGTCGTGCAGTTGGGTTGTGCAGTTGGGTTGTGCAGTTGGGTCGTGTTAGACGGCGATGGGGGAGGCCGGGACCGAGGCGAACGTACCGCCCTCGGCGGCCAGCTTTTCGATCAGCGCCGCTGGCTTCCAGAAGTCGCCATGCTCGGCCTGTAGCGCCTGGAGCTTGGCCAGCACCGTGTCGAGACCCATCTGGTCGGCGTAGAACATCGGACCGCCGCGATAGGCCGGCCAGTTGTATCCAGTGATCCAGATCATGTCGATGTCCGATGATCGGATCGCCTTGTGCTCCTCGAGGATCTTGGCTCCCTCGTTCACCATTGGCAGCACGAGCCGTTCGATGATCTCGTCCTGTGTGAACGCAGTGTCGCCCGATCGGGGCTCCTTGCCCGCCTTCGCCGCGAACTCCTTGACGATCTCCTCGGTGATCGGAGACGGCGTTGGGATCCGGTTCTCGTCGTAGTCGTAGTAGCCGGCGCCGTTCTTCTGCCCTCGGCGATCGAGTTCGCAGAGCCGGTCGCGGATGGTGAGGCCCTTGGACTTCTCCGCCGACCAGCCGATGTCGAGGCCGGCAAGATCGCTCATCTGGAACGGACCCATGGCGAATCCGAACTCGTACAGCGCATGATCGACCTCCCAGGGCATTGCCCCTTCGTCGAGCATGGCCTGCGCTTGCACGCTGCGCTGAAAGAGCATCCGGTTGCCGACGAAACCGGGACACACACCGACGAGGGCGCCGAGCTTGCCGATCTTCTTGGCGGTCTGCATCGCCGTGTTGATGACCTCGAGTGATGTGTGGTCGGCCCGCACCACTTCGAGGCAGCGCATCACGTTTGCCGGAGAGAAGAAGTGCATGCCGATGACCGACTCGGGCCGAGTGGTGGCCGATGCGATCTCGTCGATGTTGAGTGCGCTGGTGTTCGAGGCCAGGACTGCGCCTGGTTTGCAGATGCGGTCGAGGTTTCCGAAGATCTCCTTCTTCACGTCCATGTTTTCGAACACGGCTTCGATGACCATGTCGACATCGCTGAGGTCCTCGAGCGAAAGGGAGCTCGTGATCATGGCCATACGGCGGTCGACCTCTTCGATCGGGAATCGACCGTTCTTCGAGCTGCGCTCGTAGTTGGTACGAACGACGCCGAGGCCGCGGTCGAGCGCCTCTTGCTTGGTCTCGACGATCGTGACGGCGACACCGGCGTTCACGAAGTTCATGGCGATG
>CAZYLX010000972.1:0-1723 GCA_964648595.1 uncultured Acidimicrobiaceae bacterium | reverse complement strand
AGCGAGAGGTTCCAGACCCGCAACATGCCCCGTCGTTCCTGGACCATGACCGAGTGGAGGTAGGCCGTGCCCGTCAGCCACGGCAGAAGCGAGGCATTCTCGACCGGATCCCAAGCCCAGTAGCCGCCCCACCCAAGAACTTCGTAGCTCCACCACGCCCCGAGCACGATGCCGAACGTGAGGAACCCCCACGCCGCGACCGTCCAGCGACGGGTCTCGAGTAGCCAACCCTCACCAACGCGGCCCGTGATCAGCGCAGCGATGGCGAACGCAAACGGAACCGTGAACCCGACATACCCGGCGTAGAGCATCGGGGGGTGGAACGCCACGAGGACGTGATTCTGCAACAGGGCGTTCGGACCGGGGCCAACAAAACCCGGAGGAACATCAACGGGGACGAATGGATTGGCCGGGCCGGCCATGAGGGCAAAGAAGAACGTCGACACGCCGAACAGCACGACCATGGCCCAGCCGAGCAGTGGATCGCTACCCCTGGACCGGAATTTGAGGACAACGGCAACGATGTAGATCGAGAGGACGAGGGTCCACAGAAGGATCGAGCCCTCGAGGGCCGACCAGATGGCGGCGAAGTTGAACAGTGGCGGCGTCGTGTCGCTGCCGACCTGCTGCACAAACGAAACGGTGTAGTCGCGCTGGAACAGTGCGACCTCCATCACCGTGAAGGCGCCGACACCGGACACCAGCAGCAGCCAGGCCCACGAGCGGACCTGTCCGATGAGCCGTTCCCGGCCATTCACCAACGCATAGATGCCGGCCAGGCATCCGACGATCGACGTGACGAGGCCCAGCATGACGAACCCGAACCCCAGTGCCGAGTTCATGCCACGTTCTCTGGTGCGTCACTCACTCTGAGATGACCTCGTAGGTGCCGTCGCCGACGCCGGGACGTTCTTCATTGTCTGCCACATAGGACTCTGAATGCTTCACGAGGAGCTGTTGAGATTCGAACGCTTCGCCATCCCAGCGGCCCTCGGCAACGATGGGGATCCCGACCTCGAACAGATCGGTTGGCTCCTCGCCGACATGGCGAACGGTGGCCTGCACGCCATTGTGACCAACGGTGAAGATCATGGCCCCGTTCTCGTCCTCCACCGGTTCGTCAACGACGGTTCCCTGGAGGCGGAAGGTGCTATCGCCCAACTCGGTGCGGTCGGCAACGGCTTCGTCGACGTTGTAGAAGAAGACACGGGCGCTGGTGAGCGCTTGGAACAAAATGAGGCCGAGCGCAGCAACGAACACGCCCATGATCAGCCAGTTCCGGAGGTTCCGCTTCGCCTTGACGGGGGTCGAGGCTGTCGCCGATGACGACGGCGTGAGGTCGAGTTCTTGTGGCGTCGAGGTCCCGTCAGGAGCAGCAGAACCGTCGGGGGCGGTGGAGTCGCCGGGACCGGTGGGCTCAGCCATCGAGGAACCTGCGGCGATCCTCTGGCACCTGCTTGCTCAAGGCACGGCCGCGTCGGATGGTTGCCAGCGCGTAACTACCGAGAGCAACAACAACAAGGGCGTAGCCCGGAATCACGTATTCCCAGCCCATCAGCTCACTCCCTCGCGACGGCGAGCCTCGATGGCTTCGCTCAGTCCGACCTCGGCAACCTGGTGTTCGAGCCAAGCGACGCGGAATCGATGGATCAAAAGCCATGCGAACAATAACACCATGGTGACGACGCCGAAGAAGAACGTGAAGAGCATGATGCCGTCCATT
>CAZYLX010000971.1:0-1728 GCA_964648595.1 uncultured Acidimicrobiaceae bacterium | reverse complement strand
TGGCCGCCGTGGTCCGATGCCTGGGCCTCAAACCAATCGTGGATGGACTTGACGACTTCGGAGTCGTCGGTGGAATAGACGAGCGTGGCGCCCACATCTCCCACGATGAGCTGAACATCAATCTCGGCGTAGCGGTCTTTGAGAGTCGCCAGACCCGACATCGCCTCACCATGGATGGCCTCGGGGTCCGAGAAATCGCCGGCCTGGAACTTGGCGGCTTCCTCGGTGAGGTGTTCCACGATCATCTCGACACTTGCGGCGTCGGTTAGATCGTCTGCGATGACCTCTTGGATCCCGCCCGTCTCGGTGTCGATGAAGACATGGGTGGTCGCGTCGAGGTCGAACGGCATCACCTCGGCCCCGGCGGCCGCAACAGCTGACTGGCGGTCGGCGAGCTCATCGGAGCTGCCGCAGGAGGCGAACGCAAGGGCCGTGACAACGGTGATGACGATCGAGCGGCTAGCGGAGTTCATTGGCTGCTTCTCTCAGGAGGTGGAGGGACTCGAGCAAGGATCGCCGACACCTTGGTGTCACCTGTGATCTCCATCACTTCGCATGGGACGCGTCGGGGTCTGCCGGGAGGGTCGTGCCGATGAACACGATGTCGGCATCGGCAGTAATTCCGCGTTCGCTCCCTTCGGGAACGACCACCGTGGCCCCTGGCCCAATCGTGTAGCTCTCGTCGTCGACCGTCATCGTTCCAGTCCCCTTCAGGAAGTGGTAGATCGCTTCCGGCGATGGGTGCCTCGGGATCGCCTGATCGGCGCGAAGACCAACCAGCACCGCTTTGAGGTGAGGCGTCTCCATCAAAGTCGTCGGGGAGGGTCCCTTGTCGCTGAACGTCACCGAATCCTCCCAGTTCGCGATCATCATGGGGTTTGCCTTCGTGGCCATGGTGCTGGCTCCTTCACTGTCCGATCGTCGACGGTGATGTCGTCGATCCCTGCCCCCACTGATGCACAAGTCCACAAAAGGGCGCGCTCGTGTTGGCCATTCGAGCAGCACCGGCCGTTCCCTCATCAGCCAGGCTCAGCATCACGCCCGAGATGTTCCGCGAGCCCCTTGCGCATCGACTGCCGCGCCCGGTACAACACCGACTTCGTGGCCGGCACACTCCGCTCGAGCGCTACCGCTATCTCCTCAACCGACATCCGAAGCCCCAACTGAAGAAACAACGCCGTCCGATAGTGCGACGGCATCCCACTCAGCGTCGAAAGTGCGAGCACTCTGAGCTCGCCCTGCACGGCCGAATCGATCGGATCGTTGACGTGGGACGCGTCGTCAACGGCCCACGATGCTGCTGCGAGGCTGTCCTCCACGACATGCTCGAACGACAGCATCGGCGGACGCCGACGCAGCATCCGACACTCGTTGGTGACGATCGTGTGCAGCCACGTCCGCATGCTCGACTCGCCGCGAAAGCTGCTCATATGCTCAGCCGCCTTCAGCAACGCCGTGTGAGCAATGTCCTCCGCATCTTCAGGATGACGGCACAGGAACCGCGCGTAGGCGTTGAGATCATCTTCGTAGCACCACGGCTCTCCAGGATCGGTCCGCACCCCGCCAGCCTATGAGCCGTCTGCCTGTGGGTCGGCAAGCCATGGTTGTCGGATCACGTCTGCTGGCGCTTAGCCGACTGCGACGCCGAGAATCTGGCCGATCCCGTAGGTCACGGCCATTGCCGCGGCGCCTCCGAGCACGAGCCGGGCCATTGCCGGTCGTTTCGGG
>CAZYLX010000970.1:0-1730 GCA_964648595.1 uncultured Acidimicrobiaceae bacterium | reverse complement strand
GCGACGGCTGATTCCTCAGCCGCCCGTTCGAGCGCTCAGCCTTCCGGCGGAACCTCGTGGTACTGGCCATCGAGACCCAGGAAGGTTGTCCCGTCGCTGCCGTAGAAGCTCGATGACCCCGACGAACGGAGCACCTCGAGCATCGCGGGAACGTCGCCGCCCTCTTCCTCGATCTTCGCAATGACACGGTCGGGCCCGATCGTGTCGAGGAGCTGGAAGGGCCCTTGCGCCCAGTTGAAACCCCAACGGATGGCACGATCGATGTTGACGATGTCATCGGAGATCTCGGGAACGAGATCAGCGGCATAACGCAGGGTGCCGCCGAACACCTGCCACGCAAGCTCGCCCTGCATCGTGTCCTCGAACATCACGGCACCAAGATCGCCGGGCACACCCTCGAGATCGGGCTCGACCGCCTCACGCCACTCGAGTTCGTTGAGATCGAACGTCTCTCGACGCTTCGATCCGTCGTCGAGTTTGACCATGCGCCCGAACCCACCGAGTTCGCGGGCCTTGCGCCCGAGCTGGCCCCGCTCGAGCATCTTCTGCTCGATCTCGGGGAACTCAGTATAGGAACGCCCGATGTCGTCGTCCGGCAAGTTCGCGGCCAGGTTCTTCCCGACGAGATCCATCACGTCGAGACCGATCAGATCGATCAAGCCGTAGAGACCAGTGGGTGGGAGGCCGACCGGCTTGCCGAGCACGGCATCGATGGTTTCCTGCTTCATGCCACTCATCAGGAACGGCTTTGCCATGTGGAGCCCAGAGAGCATGAAGAAGCAACCGACGCGATTGCCGATGAAGTTGACCGTGTCCTTTGCATTGACCACGCCCTTGCCGAGCTTGGCCGACCCGAAGTCGGTGAACGCAGCGATGACGTCGTCGCTCGTTTCCTCGCCCGGCACGAGCTCGAACAAACGCATCACCTTCACCGGATTGAAGAAGTGCGTGATGGCGATGTCTGCTCGTAGACGATCGGGCAGATCAGCGCTGATGTCGCTGAGGGGGATGCCCGACGTGTTGGAGCTGATCACCGATCCGTCCTTGCGGAGCGGCTCGACCCTCTCGAACAGTTCCCGCTTGGTTGCCAGATCCTCGACGATCGCCTCACAGATCCAGTCGTAGTCAGCGATCTCGGCCAGGTCGCTGTCGAACGTGCCGGTCTCCACCAGATGACGGTCGGCTTCGTCGACGGCGCCAAGGCCTCGCTGCGCCGCCTCTACTGAGACATCGAGCATCAAAACACGACATCCAGCGGCAGCGCTGGCGGCGGCGATGCCCGACCCCATGGTTCCGCACCCCAGAACAGCGACGGATTCGATCGTTCGACTCATGAGATCTCCCTGATGGCGCGACGCCCTCGGTGTTGTTGACGGCCGACAGTCTGCCGCTTCGTGTTCACCGCTGCGACACAGGTCTGAACGTCAAGGGAACGATGCCAATAGTCGGGTATCGACCGGCACCGCGGTTGGTTCAATCCATCCATCATCCACCGCCCGATCAAGGGCCCACCTGATGAAGGACGTACCAATGAGGAACCAACACAAGCTCACAAAGGCGACAGCACTTCTGCTCGGTCTGGCGCTCGCTGCCGCTGCATGTGCTTCCGACGACGACGCGAGTGCGAACGAGGCAGACGCCTCAGCGGTTCAAGCCGAAGAGGAGGCCATGGAAGACGACACCGTGGAGGATGACGAGGCCATGGACGATGAGGCCAAGGCCGAGGAGCA
>CAZYLX010000969.1:0-1736 GCA_964648595.1 uncultured Acidimicrobiaceae bacterium | reverse complement strand
GCCATCTGGGCGATCCTGTTCGGAAGCAAGTTCCTGATTCTCGAGGTGGTCGACTGGGTGTTCGGTGATCACGTCGAGCTGGGCAAACTCATCGAGGTCATCCTGATCGTCGTCGCCATGCTCGTTGCCAACAGCATGATGCAGAGCATCTTTGGGCGGCTCGGACCGGCCGAACTCGAAGCCGCCTAGTCCCTCTCTGCTTGGCGGTGCCGTGTTCGGACACGAAGTCCTCGATCGCTGAATCGCAGACAACGAACATCAGGAACTTGCTTGACGAGCGGGCTCGCGCCACGCCCGCGAGTCAGGCCGCAGTCGGCTGCTGGTTCGCCTCGAGTCGGATTTCGTAGCGGCCGGGAACTCCGGGACGTTCAGCAAAGCCCATGCGATGCAAATACTTGGCGTGGTCAGAGTTCGAGGCATCTGCCCACACGCACGTTGGCGCGATGCCGGTCAATAGATCGGAGTCGGATGAGTAGACGTAGCTGCCGATCTTGAAGTCCCGGTACTGGGGAATGACGAAGTCGAGTTGCACCTCGAACGTGCCATCGTCACGCGCCCGGCCGATGAGGAGACCGGCGGGGACCATGTCGCGCAGGATGAACGCCGTGACTTGGGCGTCGCTCGACTCGTAGACGAACTCGGGCTGGAAACGCCCTTGGATGTCGTCACGGTAGAACTCGAGGAAGTCAAGCAGATACTTTGATCCCGGAAGCACGTGCAGAACACGGAACACCTCCTCCTTGTGACGAATGAGCTTGCGCAGGTACCAGCCGTGGATCCCGGCCGCGATGATGTTGACGATGGCGATGGGATAGGCACTGATCGCGATCGCATAGACCAGGAACGTGAGCGATCCGGCGAGGCCGATCACCCGCAGTCGCAGGATCGACTTCTGCGTGATTGAGATGACGATCAGTGCCGACGCGCAATAACCGACGACCTCGAGCGCAACATTGGTTTCCATCGCCCAGACGCTACGGCGGCGGGCGGACAGGAAGGGCCCGACTCAGCTTTAGGAGTCCGCAAGCACGCAAGCGTTGCCAGCTCACAAAGGGTGCGGGTCAGAGCCGTTCCGGCGTGAGCGGAGCCGAAACAGGCATCGCCTGTTGGTCCCGCCGCTCAGACATTGAGCCGTTCGGGACGGTCGGCAGGCTCCTTGTCAATCGGCATCGTCCACTCGGCATACGGAAGATCGGTACCGAGAACGACCCGGTACGGGTCACCAGCAAGACCCTGGTGCAAGAAACCCGCCGGGGCCTCGACACGGCAGCCGGCGCTCACCTCAATGAGTTCGCCATGCTCATCACGAAAAGCACCCGACCCTTCAATCACGAACGTGACCGCTTTGAACTCATGCCAGTGCAGTGTTTCATCCTCTTCGGTGACCACGTCGAACGCGATCCCGTGGAGACCCATTTCGGCGGCTTCGGCCAATGCGCCTGCTTCAGTGACGAAGTGTTCCCGATTGATCTGGTACTCCATGGCCTATCCCTCGAATCGTGGCTGCGTCAGCCGAACATCGTCCGACTCGGCGAACGTAGCACGGGCGATAGCGCCGGTTTCAGCCCGATCGGACTGAAGCGTTCACCTGCTAGTGGGACTTCGCTGCAGGGTCAGGATCGACGGGCACCAGCCGTCCCATGCCGACCACATCTATGCAGCCACCGGCCGAAGTCAGATACCGCCGTCGCCACCATTGTTCGCGACGGCGTCGTGGTCCATGGGGTCCTCGAGGG
>CAZYLX010000968.1:0-1736 GCA_964648595.1 uncultured Acidimicrobiaceae bacterium | reverse complement strand
GTTCCTCGATGACTTCCCGAGCGTGACGCAACGGATGGGCCGACGCGTCGATTGCAAGGGCAGCTTCGTACCCGAAGAGGTGGCCCACCATCGCCGACAGCACGAAACCCAGCGTTGGGTCGACGTGTGGCACCTCGATGACTGCGTCGGCGTCGTACCGGGTCTCTCCTTCGGTGGCGAACACGATCGGTGTCGCCTTGTGCGCCTTGAAGATGGCAACTTCTTTGGCGACATCATCCGCTATCGAGCCTTCGAGTCCAGCCGCACACACCAGGATCAACGGTTCCGACGACAGATCGATGTGCTTCTTGTCCTCCGTCGAATCGCAGGCCATCGACTTGTAGCAAAGCTCGGAGAGCTTGATCCTGATCTCGCGGGCAGCAACGAAGTTCAGACCGTTGCCGACCATTGCCCAGTAGCGGCGGCTCGGGGCGTGGCGAGCTGCGGCGGCCCCGATCTCGGCCTGCTTCTCGATCGTTGCCCGCATTGCGTCGGGAAGCGCCCGCAGTGCATGCAGCAACGCCTGGCGTTCCGACCCACCGGCGGAGGCGCCGGGCTGGATCGACGAGACGCCGATGGCGAGAAGGAAACCGGCGGCGATCTGGGCATAGAACGCCTTGGTCGATGCAACCGACATTTCGACGTCTCGTCCGTCTGATGTGTAGAGCACCCCGTCGGACTTGTCGACGAGATCACTTCCCCGACGGTTGACGATGGCCAGGACGACGGCTCCGCGACTGCGAGCGAGATCGACCGTGCGGTTCGTATCGGTGGTGGTACCGGACTGGCTGATGGCAACGACGAGGGTCGATGACATATCGTCGTCGAGCCCAAATCCGGAGAACTCGGTTGCTGTCGACTTCGCGACCTGAACGCCCGATCCTTCGAGCGCCCAGCTGAAGGCGGCAGCGACGGCTTCACCAGCTACCGCAGCCGTGCCTTGTCCGATCACCATGACGCGTTCGAAGCTGCCGGCAGCGATCCTGCTACGAACCGATTCCGAGAGAGTCTCGTTGCTGAGCTTGACCTCGAGTTGATCGTCGACATCGACGAGGCGCCCCCGCAACGTCTTCGCAAACGAGTTCGGCGACTCGGTGATCTCTTTCAGGAGGTAGTGGCGGAAGTCGCCACGGTCGATGTCGCGGGTGGTCACCGCTGGTGGCAACCACTCGCTGTCATCGATGGGAAGAGGAGTTCCGTCGTACGCGAACCGGTCAAGGCCAGCTCGCTCGCCAGCCAGCCGACCACTGACTCGGATGATCTGGCCGCGGCTGGCCGTTGGGTTCTCCGGGTTGGCCGCAGTCTCACCATCCATCCGCATGTAGCTGGTCGCGTCCTCGACGACGCCATAGGGCTCGGAAGCAATGACAAAGCAGTCCTCGGCCTGGCCGACGAACACACCCTGGCCACTCCCCCGAAGGGCGAGATGGACGTCATCGGGCGCAACACTCGTGCTGATGCCGATGGCCACCGAACCCTCGAACTGGGCGACGGTTCGGCGAACGGCCTCGTCCAGATCGTGGCCCTGCTCGATCGTGCGGCTGACGAGCGTCGGAATGACCTTCGCATCGGTGGTGATCTCGCCGGCGATCTGTAGCTTCTCGAGCGCAATCAGGTCAGCGAAGTTGTCCACGTCGCCGTTGAGCGTCGCCGTCACATAGGGCTGATCTCCGCCCGACCGCTCGACCTCGTCGGAGTTGACTGGGTGCGCGTTCGGTTCGCTGATGATTCCAACC
>CAZYLX010000967.1:0-1741 GCA_964648595.1 uncultured Acidimicrobiaceae bacterium | reverse complement strand
GAGATGCCACTCGAGCTCCTGACCGATGCCGTATTCCCAGGGCATTCGCGCAAGAGTCATCTGTGCGTGCACGACCGTGCCGGCCGCACGATGCATCGCCACTTGCTGGAAGCTGCAGGTAAGCGCGACAACATCACGATGGTCATTCCGCTTCGGGTCGTCGACCTCGAGCCACTTGATGAGGGTTGGCTTGTCCGAGCCGAGTCACCCGACGGGACCAAGCAGGAGATCGTCACTGGTGCGGTCGTGCTCGCCACGAACGGTTTCGGAGCGAATCCCGAGCGAATCGCACGACACATCCCAGAGGTGCGTGAGGGTCTCTACTTCGGCGGCGACCACAGTCTCGGCGATGCTCTCGACATCGGCGAGCGTCTCGGCGCTGACGTTGGCTTCCTCGACTCTTACCAGGGGCATGGCTCAGTCGCGACACCCCACGGGGTGCTCGTGACTTGGACCACCATGATGAATGGAGCGTTTCTCGTGAACGCCGACGGAGAACGATTCGGCGACGAATCAACCGGCTATTCCGAATTCGGCGTCCAGGTACTTGCACAACCCGACTCCGTTGCCTGGATGATCTACGACCAGATGGTGCACGAGGGTGCGCTCCCGTTCGCGGACTACCAGCAACTGATCGAAGCCGACGGGATTCGATGGGTCGACGACGCAGCGGCTCTGTCAGACTTGATTGGGTGCGACGAAGCCTCGATCGCCGAGACGCTGGCCTCCGTCTCGTCCTTCACGAGCGGCGTGAAGGCCGATCCTTTCGGTCGATCGCACTGGCCTCACGAACTCGAAGCACCGATCGCTGCGGTCAAGGTCACAGGAGCGCTGTTTCACACCCAGGGAGGGCTGAGCGTCGACGGCAATGCCAGCGTTCTCCGCGATGGCCAACCTATTCCTGGGCTCTACGCCGCTGGGGGCGCAGCGGCGGGGATCTCTGGCAACGGCGCAGCGGGGTATCTCTCCGGCAACGGACTGCTCGCGGCCCTCGGTCTCGGCTACCTCGCAGGTCGGGCGATCATCGGTGGCTGAGGGAGGTCCTGACGCGTCCAAGCCGCCGTTGGGCCGGGTCGGCGCATGGAGTGGTCGTCTGCAACGCCGACCAACCGGAGAAGCGATCGAGGTCGTCAACGAGCTCGAAGAGCTGGGATATCGCTCGGTCTGGGTGCCCGAATCGCCGTTCGGGAAGGACGTTCTGACCTTTTCCGGTGTGCTCCTCGGAGCATCGACGTCGATCACCGTTGCGACCGGTATCGCCATCGTTTGGGCCCGCGACCCGGCGGCCATGATGAATGCGGGGCGGACGCTTGGCGACGCCCATCCCGAGCGGTTCCTTCTCGGTGTCGGCATCAGCCATGAGAGCACAGCCCTCGCCCGGGGCCACGACTATCGCCGACCAGTGCACGCCATGCGTGACTACCTGCAGACCATGCATGCCGCCGAGTTCGACGGGCACGGACCGCGATGGACTCCGCCGGTTCTCGTCGCCGCGCTCGGCCCACGCATGCTCGAGGTTGCAGCAGAGTTCGCTGATGGCGCACACCCGTTTCTCACCACGGCCGAACACACGCACGCGGCGAGGCAGGCGCTCGGGCCGGACAAACTGCTCGCCGTCGAACAGGGCGTGATCCTCGGCCCGGATGCCGAAGCCAGAGTTGCTGCTCGGGAGAATCTCACCAGGTTTCTGGCGTGACCGAACTATCGGCGCCACTTCGAGCGACTGGGGTTCGACGAGACC
>CAZYLX010000966.1:0-1743 GCA_964648595.1 uncultured Acidimicrobiaceae bacterium | reverse complement strand
GTCGTCCTCGGATTCACCGTTGTCGCACTGCTTCGCCAAATCGGTGTGCTGCACACGCGGGTCGCTCCAATGGGCGTCCACTTCGCCGGCGAGGGTCCTGATCGCGATACCCCGGCACCCGATGCCGGCATTCACGACTACTCGACGTCTCCCGTCACGCTGATCGCGTTCACGTCGCCGACGTGTGAACTGTGCGCCACGCTGGTCCCCCAGCTGCGACACATGGCAACCACCTACGACGACCTCGAACTGCGCACGGTGTCGTCTGCATCCGACGAAGCTGTGTTCAGCGCCTTCAAGGTCCGCTCCACTCCCTACCTCGTTGCCGTTGGCAACGACGGCAACGTGAAGAGCCGGGGTGTGGCCAACACACTCGATCAGGTGGAAGAGATGCTCGCTGAAGTGCTCGACGAGCAGGGAGTCGTCGACAACACCGACGCCCAGAAGACGAATTCGGAGACAACCAATGGCTGAACCCACCATCGAACGAGGCAGCCGTGTCGACGAGCGCATCGAGCGCATCTCGCGCTGGACCGCTGCTCGACTGACCCGCCGTTCCTTCTTCCACCGAGCAAGCCAGGTAGCGATGATGGTGGCGGCCGGCCCCGTGGTGGCGACCATTCTTGCCCGCCAAGCGGATGCCCGTGTGTGTGGCCAATCCGGTGTCACTCCCAAGTGCGAGACCTTCGACTGCAACGGCATCGACGACGTTTGGGGTTGGTGTTGGTACGCCAACGACGGCTGCTGTGCCAACCAAGGTCTCAAGAAGATCTGCGACTGCTGCACGGTCAACTACCCGAACGTTCACGGCTACTGCCCGAGCGGCACAAACGTGCGATGCATCGTCGAGAGCTGCGGCCAAGATCCCCGAGTTCTCGCCGTCGAGCTTGCGCCGATCGCGTGGGACCCAACGAGCGGCTACCACCATGCCGCAATCCTCGCCGGTCACGCGTCGGCCAGAACGGTCGTCGTCGCTGCAGCCGACAACACGTGGGCTCAACTCGTTGCCGCCCCGCTGGCCGGAACGCTGGGCGTCCCGCTTCTGCCTGTCGCCTCAGCCGGCTTGAGCTCAGCCGATCGTGAAATCCTCGAACGTCTCGGCACCCAGCGGGTGCTGACCGTCGGACCTCTCGCCCCAGAGGCAACGTCTTCGTTCAGCGCCCTCACTGTCGACGTGATCTCGACCGAAGCCGAGGCAGGGCCCTTGAGCGTCGAGGTCGCGAATCACATCCGCAAGATCAACGATGTGAACCGCACGGTCACCGTGGCCACAACGGGACTCTCCGGCGAGGCAGCACCCCTGGCTGCGAACTTGGCCGCACTGAACGGCTACCCGCTCGTTGTCGGGACAGACGCTGCCGAGGCGCTCGACATGCCGACCCTGTATGTCGGTCCCGAACCGGGTGACGCCGGCGTTCCGTCAGAGCGAACCTCATCGCTCGACATGCAGAACCTGTCGATCGAGTTGGCCGACCTCGCATCCCACGTCCCGCGCCGCCACGGGGCACTTGGCCTTGAAGAGGAACACGACATGCGCGTGTTCCCCGCTGAGGGTCTCGTAGTTGCCTTGACCCTTGGCGATCACCAGATCGCTTCGCTCAAAGCACGCTCGGAAGTTCGGCGAGCAGGATTCCAGGATCGTGCCCGGCACATCACTGCCGTTATCGATGACGGACACCAGCGAGGTCAGCCCGGCCACCTCGGCATCCTCGCGAGTGGCGTCGTTGATCACCGGCTGGCCCC
>CAZYLX010000965.1:0-1751 GCA_964648595.1 uncultured Acidimicrobiaceae bacterium | reverse complement strand
GCCGTCGTTCGTGACATCACCGCGACGAGGGGTTGAGGCTGTCGCCAGGTCTACCGATGAACCCGAGTGACCTGGCAGTCCGATCAGAGGCAAGGCCCTATGGCAGCACAGAACATCTACGACGACCCCGAAATCCTCGCCGGCTACGTCACCCTCGAGCGTCAGGTTCGTGGTTTGGACGGTGCCGCCGAGTGGCCGGAACTGAGCTCCATGCTCCCTGTCGTGGACGGCCAACGAGTCGTTGACCTCGGGTGCGGCTTTGGTTGGTTCAGCCGGTGGGCCGAGCAGCAAGGCGCGGAGCAGGTGCTCGGCATCGACGTCTCGACCAAGATGCTGGATCGAGCACGCACTGAAACGGAGTCTGAGGCGGTTCAGTACCGCTGCGTAGATCTGGATCAGCTTGATCTTCTGCCGAATTCTGCGGACCTCGTGTTCAGTTCGCTCACCTTGCACTACATCAACGCCGTGATTGCCGCCGGCTTCAGTCTCGATCGCGTGGTGGAGTGGGGGCCGAGCGGCGGTGACGTCGACGCTCAGCCGGAGCTCGAGGACGATCGGCATCGACCGTGGTTCCTGTTGCTTCGGGCGACGCTGCCAATGGGTGAACTCTGACGAGAGTCGGCGTTGGTCTTGAACTGGGGACAGCTACTTCACCGAGGATCGGATACGTGATCGGGCAGGGCTCGACTCTGCGACCGGCACCAGCCGTGTGGCTTTGCCCAGGCCCTTCGGAGGCATGTTTCCGTACACCGATTCGTATTCGCCGTAGCGAACCAGACACGTCTCATGCCAGATTCCGGTTCGTCCGCTCTTTCCGACCCGTCGCCAGTAGTGGCGCCACGGTTCGAGATGGGGGTCATCGGTATCCTCGGCGAAGGCCTCGAGTTGTTCGAACGACCGCCAATACTGGACGACGACCGGGAAGCTCATCTCGTAGCCGATGCAACTTGTTGTTGATCCTTGGCAGGTGAATCAAGAACAGGGACCTGAAACCTCTTGCGACGGCAGAAGATGAACACTGCGTGACGACGGCTAGATTGCCAACTCCTTTTCCCCTGGGCCGTTCTAGTGTCCGACTCGGGGCAGGAATTCCCCTTTGAGGAGGTTGTGATGATCAAGCGTTCAAAAGGAGCCGCCGACTCAGTCAAGGTGACCTTTGTCGTCAGCGTCGACGAGTGCGATCGGCCGGTGTCGGTCGTCGGCGAATTCAACGGATGGGACCCACTGGCGACACCGTTGCGTAAGCGCAGCAACGGCACTCGCAGTGGCACCGTCGAGTTGGCGACCGGGACGTCGTACCGCTTCAGGTACCTCGCCGACGGTGGCGTCTGGTTCTGCGACTCGGACGCCGAATCGCACATGGACGGCGAAACCACCTTGGCTGACTCGCTGCTCGTCGTCTGAGCATCTCTTCCCGTCAACTCAGCCGGCCGTTCTGATCTCTCAGCGGAACGACTCGAGCTGCTCGAAGACCAGCGTGCCGTCTCGAGTCGAAGTCATGACGTGGCCTTCGCCCTCGAAGATGGTGAGTTCGACGTCAGCGTCGAGGGCGTCGAGCGTGTTCGCAGCCTCTTCTGCTGGACCGATCCATGTGGTGTCTGTGCCGCCCACGTAGAGGCGAACCGGAATACCTGCCAGTTCGGAGAGCGCTGCTTGATCATCCTCCGATCGAGGAAAGCCAGGGAAGGTTGTCAGGGACAGGACCCGATCGGGGTTCAACGCTGCATACCGGAACGTGCTGATTCCACCGT
>CAZYLX010000964.1:0-1752 GCA_964648595.1 uncultured Acidimicrobiaceae bacterium | reverse complement strand
TCACGAGCCATGCCAGCACCCCGCCGATGCCGCCAACGTCGTGAACGGACTCTTCGAGGTCGTGAACGAAGTCGAAAGGGGCGTGCCACCCGAGCTCGTCTGCTCCGACAAGGATGATGTGGCCGCCGACCCACAACATTGCCGCAGTGCCGATGACGGACAGCCATGTCAGCAACACCGGCATCCCCGCAACCATCGATCGCCCGATCCTCTGCGAAGACTCAGAATCGCGCCCGGCCAGTGCGAGGCCGATGTCGTCCATCTTCACGATCAGCGCAACTACGCCGTAGACGATGACGGTGATCAAGAGGGCAACGATGACCAGGATGATCGCACGCGACAAGAGCCCCTCATCCAGCACTTCCTTCAAGGCAATCACCATGATCTCGGCTGAGAGGATCAGGTCGGTCCGGATGGCGCCGGCGATGGTTGCCTCTTCTGCCTCCGGGCCTTGCATGGCGACCGGTACGTCGTGGTCGTGGTCGTCGCCCTTGAGCTTGTGATAGATCTTCTCAACGCCCTCGTAGCAAAGGTAGGTTCCGCCGGCCATCAAGATGATCTCGACGAGGGTTGGCGCGATCGAGCTCAGGATCAATGCGGCAGGCAGGATGAAGATCAGCTTGTTGCGAAGCGAGCCAATGGCGATCTTCTTGATGATCGGAAGCTCACGCTCTGCGGCAAGGCCCTGCACATACGCCGGCGTGACAGCGGTGTCATCGACGACGACCCCCGCAGCCTTGGCACTTGCTCGAGCGGCGGCCGCTCCGACGTCATCGACCGACGCTGCGGCGAGCTTCGCCAGCGCAG
This sequence comes from uncultured Acidimicrobiaceae bacterium, assembly GCA_964648595.1. GTDB lineage: Bacteria > Actinomycetota > Acidimicrobiia > Acidimicrobiales > SZUA-35 > SZUA-35. Next base: position 945 of record CAZYLX010000964.1, on the reverse strand, counting down.
CAACGTCATCGAGCAAACCGACTAGACCACCAGCCATCTCACATCCTCATCGACCCAGGCGAACTCACGCAGGTTAAGCCGGTAGGAACGTTCGCACGAGGACCGAGCCGCAAGACGGGCACAGCCAGTGGTTTTGATGACCTAGCACTCTGGGTCCGAACTGAGGCAGGAAAGGACGTTATTGGATGATCTCGAAGGTAGCTGCCAGATCAACGCCGAAGGCGGCGCCGGCCGATGCTGCAGGTCCGCGGAGGAACTCTGCTGGCGAGGCCATCTCACCATCGAGGTTGCTGAGGTAGAGCTCATGGCACGCAAGTGACTCGACACCGGCGCCGAAGCTGTCGGTCACGTCGACTGCATGAGAGGCCTCAGGGCTCCCCGAGAACGCAACAAGGCGCACCCCATCCCAGGCAGCACCGATCTCATGGAACATCCAGGGATTCGCAGCGTCGCGCACAGCATCGAGAAGTGACCGACCGACGGCGCGGTGATCGGCGTGATTCCAGCTGGGCCCACCCCACGAGTCACGGAAGTTGATCGACAACACCACATCGGGCTGGTGGCGCCGGATCGGCTCGCAAAGCGCCGCTCTCAAGTCGTGGCCCTCGGTCAAGAGTCCGTCTGGCTGACCGAGGAACTCAACGTCATGAACACCGACCGTCTTGCACGCTGCAACTTGCTCGGCTCGTCGCAGCGGTCCGACCTCAGCTGGATCCATCGTGGCGATCCCCGCCTCACCATCGGTCACCATCACGTAGACGACCCGTTTGCCCTGCCCCGTCCAACGGGCCACGGCCGCGGCGGCGCCGTACTCCATGTCGTCAGGATGGGCGACGACCGCCAAGGCAGTGGTCCAGTCTTCGGGAAACGGCTCCAGCGGCATGCTGCAGACTATGTCCGGCGGTGACGGGCCCCCGCGGTGAGGACGAAGCCGGCAGTCAGAAT
>CAZYLX010000963.1:0-1755 GCA_964648595.1 uncultured Acidimicrobiaceae bacterium | reverse complement strand
GTTGATCGACCACGGTGGATGCCGCATCACGCACGACGTCGAGTGCCTCGCTGGCAGCGGACGCATTCGATTCCATTAGATGGCTTGCTACTGCCGACTGGACGTTGATCACCGCGATGTGATGTGCGACGAGGTCGTGCACATCTCGAGCGATGCGCAATCGTTCCTCGATGACCCGTCGTTGCGCCTCGAGTTCGCGTGACTCCTCCGCCCGAAGCGCCCGTTCCTCTGCGGCGGCGACGCTCTCGCGTGCGGACCGAACAGCCGCGCCCGCGGCTGTGGCGAAGGCCGGCCACGCAATCGCTGCCAAGCCGGCACCGTCGACAGCGCCCCGCTGAAGCAGTGCAGTGATCATCAGCAAGAAGCCTGCCGTGGTGATCGTGCCGGCCACGATCGCGGTTCTCCGCTTGGATTGTTGAGCAACGTTGAACAGGGCGATGAGCGCGACGGGAAAGAGCACCGTTGTGCGGTCGGTCACTGCAATGACGCCTGCTGAAGCAGCCACAGCAATCGCAAGCGTCTGCAGGGGGTACCGTCGCCGCGCGAGGATCAGCGGGATAGCCACGGCCAGTGCGATCCATTCGGCCGCCTCGTGCACTTCGTCGCCCGTGAAGTTCCGGGCGAGGAAGCCGATGATCAGGACGCTGATGAGGACCGTATCGACCAGCCAGTCGGGGATCTGCCACGGCAGCAGCCGCACCCTGTTCGGATGCGGCTGCTCGTTCATTCCGCTGACGGTAGCCCCGCCGTCTCGCTGATCAGGCATCACGATGCTTGAGAGAGATCGCTGCTGCTCCGACGATTGCGATGACCCAGGCGAGGAGGACGGTGAGGCCCCATCCAGTCGACAACAGTTCGCTGTTCGACTCGATGCCTTGAACGGCACTCGCTGCGTTGCTCGGCAGCACCTTGCCCAGCGGGTCGCCGATCGAGGCGGGCAGCAGGCTGACCATCAGCGGGGCGATCATCAGCATGGACACGACCGCTCCGGCTCCGGCAGCAGTGCTGCGCAGCAGGAACCCGAGCCCGACACCCATCACGCCGATAGCTGCCGTATAGACCGCAGTGCCGAGCAGGGCCTGAAGGACACCCTCGCTCCCGAGGGAAAGCGTCACCCATCCGGCGGGCAGCAGTGCCTGTCCCGCCAAGAAGGCAAGCGCCGCAGCGACGAGACTGACGACGAATACGAGCCCGCCATAGACGGTGGTCTTCGCGGCCAGCACCCGGAGACGATCGGGTGCCGCTCCGAACCAGGTGCGAATCAGCCCGGTTTGATACTCGCCGGCAACGAGGGCCACGCCGAGGATTGCGATGATGATCTGGCTCAGTTGGAAGCCTCCGAGGCTGAGCGACAGCGAGCTCTGAGCGAGGCGGCCCGGACCGTCGCCGCTGCCTGCCAGCGACGCAAATAGCGCCCCGAAGCCGATGGCCGCAGCGGCTGCGCTACCGAGTGCGACGACGTTGCTTCGCACAGTGCGGAACTTGAACCACTCCGATGAAACGATCCGGCCGAACGTCACGCGGTGTGCCGCTGCGTCTGATTCGTGGAGTTGGTTGGTGGTGGGATCGGTGGTCTGGCTGATAGGGGTGGCGGTGAGGGTGGTGGTCATTGTGGAGTCTTTCGAGGAATGGGTTGTCGGGGGATCGGGCTGAGATGCGATGTCGAGAATGAGCGCCATCACGCCGCCTCCCTGGCGAGTGTGTGGGCGCTGTACTCGACGGCGTCAGCGGTGAGGTCCATGAATGTTTGTTCGA
>CAZYLX010000962.1:0-1756 GCA_964648595.1 uncultured Acidimicrobiaceae bacterium | reverse complement strand
CCCCGTTCCTGAACTCGATGCAGGCAGACGCTCAGCGACAGCGGTCATGCTCTTGCTCCCCTTTTGCTCGTCACGAACCAGAGCACCGTACTGAGACAGCGGTCACGCTGCAAACGGGATCGTGAGGGCCCTTACGATCTGTGGACGAAGTCGCTTCGATCACGGCCCGCACACCACGAACGAAAGAGGGGCTGAGGAGAACACCCCAACCGATAAAGGTGGCCCTCTGATGGGCCGTTAGACGATGCATGGCCAAATTCAGTGACCGCGAGCGGGGAGCCACCCTCGTTGAAGCGGCCTTCGTCACGTTGCCGTTCATGCTCGTTGTCTTTGCCATTCTCGAGTTCGGTCTGGTGTTCCGAGCCGACCTGACGATCTCCAACGCCAGCCAGCGCGCCAGCCGGGCCGCCAGTGTTGGCGGTCGGGCACCCACTGCTGACTTCCAGATCATCGAGGCGGTCAAGGACGGCCTCGATGATGGTGGCATGGAAGCAATCGAACGAGTGATCGTGTACCGGGCGACGAGTCCGAGCGATCCCGTTCCCGCTGGCTGCGACGCGATCACGAACCCCGTCGGAACCCAGGGTGTCTCCGGTGTCTGCAACGTCTACGGGCCAGATGCGCTCAACTCGCCGCTCGTGCTGCCAAGCGGGCTGGACAACCCGGAATGGCAGTGCGCCGTAGGAGCACGTGACGCCGCATGGTGTCCGACCGACCGCCAAGTCTCGTTCGCTGCCGGACCACGCGACTACGTCGGCGTGTACGTGGAGACCACCCACAATTTCATCACCGGGCTCTTCGTTGACGACATCGAACTCGACGCGAACAACGTGAGCCGACTCGAACCGGAGACCGAATGATGCGCAACCGTCCGGGTAACCAACGCGGCGCTGTCGCTGTCGAATTCGCGATCGTCCTTCCCCTGCTCGCGCTACTCGTGTTCGGAGCGATCGAGATGGGCTCCGCGTGGAACGACTCGCAGACGGTCCTCACGTCGAGCCGCACGGCAGCTCGATCGCTGGCCCAGTTCGGGGACGCCCCCCAAGCCGACAGGGATGCGCTCCTGAGCGTCGAGGCAGCCTTCGCCAACTCGAACGTCACCGTCGCGGCCGTGATCATCTATGAATCGGACGACAGTGTGAATAGCGGCGGAGCACCGACCGGGTGTGTCACCGCAGCCGAGGCCGGAGTGACCTACGCCGGCGGCGAGAACTGCAACGTCTATCCAGCCACCGAGTTTGCAACCGCTGTCGGCCCGACAGGAGCCACCTCATTCGGCTGCGTCGGCACGCCCCTCGACTCGAATTGGTGCCCGACGAGCCGCACCCGAAACCAGGCAACAGCAACCTTCATCGGCGTGCACGTCATGGGCACCCGCACCAGCGTCACCGGCGTCAACGAGATCCCGGTCCCGACATCACTCGACCAGTTCAGCGTCATGCGATTGGAGCCGTTCCCAACATGAGCCCGCACCGAACGATCAAACAGCAGAGTTTGAGCCGGCAGAGTTCGAGCAAGCAGAGTTCGAACCAGCAGCGGGGCTATGTGCTGCCTATGACCGCGCTCCTGCTGATCCCCATGATGCTGTTCGCCGGTTTCGCAACCGACGTCGGCTCGTGGTTCCTCAGAGGCCAGCGGGCCCAGGTCGCGGCCGACGCCGGTGCCGCTGCCGGCGTCGTCTGGATCCCCGATCCCACTGCGTACAGCAACAACGCTCTCGAGGCCGTTCGGCGCAACGGGTTCCCGACGGCCAGCC
>CAZYLX010000961.1:0-1758 GCA_964648595.1 uncultured Acidimicrobiaceae bacterium | reverse complement strand
AGGCCATGGACGAAGACGAGGCCATGGAGGATGAAGAAGCAATGGAAGACGACGCCATGAGCGAAGGTCGCCCGGTCATCACGATCGACTTCGACGGCCTCGAGCCTCTCGGCAACGACTTCGAATACGAGCTGTGGACCATCGTCGAAGGCTCCCCTGTCACCGGCGGCGTGTTCGACATCACCAACAGCGGCGGTGTCGCCATCTCCAGTGATCAAGACCATCTGTATGGCCACGAGGGCGCAACCGATGTCGTCATCTCGATCGAACCGGCAAACGACGCCGACCCTGCTCCTGCATCGGCCAAGCCTCTTGGCGGCGCCATTGCCGACGACGGTTCGTTTGTCCTCGACACGACCCATCCGGCGACGCTTGGCACGGACTTCGCGGACGCTTCTGGCCAGTTCATCCTCGCTACGCCATCCGATGGTGCCGACAACAACGAACTGTCCGGGCTCTGGTTCCTCCAGGTGCCAGGGCCGGAAGCGAGCCTGAATCTCCCCGAGCTCCCCGAGGGCTGGGTGTACGAAGGCTGGGCGGTCGTTGACGGAAGCCCGATCTCGACCGGTCGCTTCAGCGACGGCGGCGCTGCCGATGACTTCTCCGGGTTCAGCGGATCCGAAGGAGTTCCCGGGTACCCGGGCGAAGACTTCCTCCTGAACGCTCCCGACGGCCTGAGCTTCCCGCTCGACCTCAGCGGAGGTACTGCGGTGATCAGCGTGGAGCCTGCTGACGACAACTCACCGGCCCCGTTTGCCTTGAAGCCTCTCGTCGGCGAAATTCCAGCCGATGCCGAGGTCTCCACCAACTACGACCTGGGTGCCGGCCCCGCACCGTTCTCCGCCGTTGGCTCCCAGGCGTGAGGTCGGGTTCGGGGTGCCTCCCTTCGCCCTGAACTCCCTTCCACAGCGATGGCGCTCCCCCGGCGCCGTCGCTGTGGCGTGTCTCGGCTACGTCAGAGCAGCAAGCGGCACGATGTCAAGCCGGTGCCATCTTTGCGAGGATGTGATCGAGCACTGGTCCGTGATCCGCCTGCGGGCTGAACATCACGAGCTCTGCATCGGTCTCCACCCGCACACTGTGGCCGGGAGGCCAGTAGAAGAAGTCCCCCACAGAACACCGTTCTTCGCTGCCGTCGTCATAGGTGACAACAACCTCGCCGAGCACCATGAACCCCCAGTGGGCCGAGTGGCACGAGTCGTTGTCGAGCCCAGCGAGAAGTGGAGCGAGATCGGCGCCGGCCCCCAGTGTGAAGTATTCGGCCGCTAAGGCGCCGGAGGCGACCCCGAAATCGGGAAGGTGGCGAGCGTGGGCGCCGGGGGCGTCGATCTTGACCGGGAGCTCGTTCTTGGTGATGCGCATGAGATGTCCTTTGGTTGGGTGTTGGTTCTTGGTTGTTCGAGGGTGGGTGACGAGCGGTCAGAGCGACCGGCCGCTGAATGCGACGAGACGCTCCAACTGGCTGGCACCCTCGGGAGGGCAGGTCGCGTCCTTGAACGTGTCCCCGTCCCGCATCTCGGGGCTGAGTGCGCCGCGGGCGAACTCGTCGACTGCGGCAACCACCGTTGCCGGAAGCTCGTACTCCTGACCGGTTGACGACGCCAGATCCCAGCCGTGGACAAGGCCATCGAACGCAACGAGTCGGGCGAACGTGTCGCCTGGCATCTCCCCCATCGGGGTCGTCACCATTCGGTCCATTGCCCCAGGCGAGGTGACAGCAGCGAACTGTCCGATGCTGATCTGGCTTCCTTTCCATGC
>CAZYLX010000960.1:0-1763 GCA_964648595.1 uncultured Acidimicrobiaceae bacterium | reverse complement strand
GTCTGGTACATCCGACAAGCCAGCCCGACAGGGGCGTCTGGATCTGCGAACAAGTCATGTCCGTTGACGTGAATACTCGGCGAACCACGGAACCCGTGCTCGACGGCTGCGTCGGGCGTGTCGACGAGCATTCGCCGCACGGTCATTGTCGGGAACTCCTGCCCGAGAATCTCCAAATGAGCCCACGCTTCTTGCCAGTTTGGGCAGTCGTCGAAGTAGAGCAGCGTGACCTTCACACCGAGAATGCTACGACTGATACTGCGGCCGTGATGCTCTCGACGCTGGCGTGGCGAGGTCCGAGGCGGCGAATCCGCAGGGATGCCGAGTCGGGGTTTCGTTGCCGGACAACAGGCTCGTTGGTAAACATCAGCTCATTCTCGTACCGACCGGACTGCTAGTTTGGTCAGATGTCACCTGAAGAAGATGCCAACACGTTCACATGAACAGCTCCCTCACCCAGTTCGCCGAACTCAGCGCGTCATGAACCAACCCGACCCTGCCACGTTCCCACTCAAGGAACATCTCGGGTTCACGATCGAACGGGGCGAAGCCAGCGGGAGAACCACTCTGGAACTCGGTGAGCGCCATATGAACCCCAACGCGGTCGCCCATGGCTCGGTGGCGTTCGCACTGATGGATACGGCCATGGGCGCAGCCGTCATGTCGGTGATCCCCGACGGCGCCGCCTGCGCAACCATCGAGATTCACACTCGCTTTCACCGGGCCGCAGCATCGGGGTCCCTCACCGCTGACGCGAACGTCTTGACCGCCGGCCGCCGGGTCGTGCAGCTCGAGGCACGCACCATCGATTCCGACGGCCGACTCGTCGCCAGCGCCACCGGAAGCTTCGCTGTCATCCAGGCCACCACATGACTGAGGATCAGGCGACGACGTCGATCAGTAACGGCATGCACAGCCTGTCGCCGCACATGGTCTGTGATGGGGCGGCCGCGGCGATCGACTTCTACGTTGCAGCGTTCGGTGCGACCGAGATCCAGCGGACTCCGGGGCCGGACGGCAAATTGCTCCACGCTGCGATCAGCGTGAACGGGTCATCGGTCATGCTCGTCGACGAGAACCTCGAGTTCGGGATGTTCTCGCCAAAAGCACTCGACGGCAGTCCGGTGACGATTCACCTGATCGTCGATGATGCCGATGTCTGGATGAAGCGGGCGGTGGCTGCCGGTGGAGTCGAAGCCATGGCGGTTCAGGAGGTCTTCTGGGGCGACCGCTACGGCGTCGTCGTCGACCCGTTCGGCCACGCATGGGCGCTCGCCACACCCCAACCCGCCCTCACCGACGGCCCCTGAGCACCGACCAACCCCGAGAACGACGGACTCGGAACCGAGGTACCAGCGCGCACATCGGTCGGCCGACTTCTGTCCAATCGGGACCTTGGCCCCTACTGGGGGGAAGTCACGATCGGAATACTCGCTATTGGTGAAACCTGCAGTCGAGGACTCAACAAAGCGACATTCATCGGCGAGTGTGCGGTGGCCGCTCCTCGTCATGATCGGTCTGAGCTTGGCGCTTGCTGCGGTCCTGGCTCCACCCCGGTCTGAGGCCCGAGCCCAAGCTGACCCGGGCGCAGCCGTCTTCGCCCAAAAGTGTGCGTCATGCCACCAGCCCGACGGCTCTGGCGTCTCGGGGACCTTCCCGCCGTTGGCCGGCAATCCAGCCTCAGCGGACGCCGCCTATGTCGGCGATGTGATCCAGAACGGCCTGTCAGGCCCGCTGGAGGTCGACGGGGTCAGCTACGACGG
>CAZYLX010000959.1:0-1764 GCA_964648595.1 uncultured Acidimicrobiaceae bacterium | reverse complement strand
TGGTCTGCACCCTCAACGCCACCCGGGTCACCGATTCCTTCGCCAGGCTGATGGGAGCCGAGCGCGACGTGTTTGCTGCCATGGCTCTCGCCGCGGACACTGACGAGGTCGGGCCGACGCTGCTGCCGTATCTCGACGGCGAGCGAACCCCGAATTTGCCGAATGCCCGTGGCGCGCTTTTCGGCGTCGCGAACTCGACATCGCGTGAGGCATTGGCGAGAGCGGCCCATGACGGCGTGCTCTGTGGTCTGCTCGACGGGGTCGATGCCCTCGTGGCCTGTGACGTTGACGTCTCGGGCCGCCGGTTTCTGGTCGGCGGCGGTGCACGATCGATGGCCTACCGACAGCGTTGTGCCGATCTCACCGGTATTCCCGTCATCGTTCCCGATGCAGACGAGACGGTGGCCACGGGGGCCGCGGTCCAAGTAACCGCTGCGCTCGAAGGAGCCCATCCGAGCGATGTTGCAGGACGGTGGGGCTGCGGCACCGGCTCGACCACCGAACCGGCGGCGTCCGACGGCCCAGCGGTTCGATCTCGGTACGCCAAGGCGTTGCTCGGTGCCGCGTTCGTCTGACTCTCAGGCGCAAGGGCGTCAATGCTCGAGCTGATCGAGGAAGACCTTGCTGTCCCAGTAGTCGACTCGCCGAACGATCCGGCCGTCGACGATCTCGAGCCGTTGCGCTCCCTGCACCTCGATCGGTGTTGTGCCTTGCCACTGAGCGGTCATTGTGTAAAAGACCGCAACGGAGCCCCCGTCGGCCACGAGATGGTCGACCGAATAGCGGAGGCCGGCCATGTCGGTCAGAAAACCGGGCAGACGACCGAGGTAGGCGTCTCGACCCTGACACCCTGAGCCGAGTGCAGATGTGTGCTCGTTCGAGAAGTCGTCGCTCACGTGGGAAGCGATCAATGCCGCGTCAGCCGTGGCGAATGCCTCGAAGTACGAGCGGGCCAGCGCCGCGGGGTCGCTCGGGAGACCGCCCATCGGCTGATCTTCGCTCCTAGGGTCGGGATTGGCCATGGCCTCAGTGTGGCCTGTCCGTCGTTGAACCGGAAGGAACCGTCGATGAGACGTCCGATCACCAGCCCCACTGCATCGACCGTCGGCCCATACAGCCACGGGATCGATACTGGAACCTTCGTGTTCTGCTCGGGTCAGACCCCGATCGACCCCGATACGGGCCAGCTCGTCATCGGCGGCGCTGGCCCGCAGACGGCTCAATGCTTCGACAACCTGTTCTCCGTCTTGGACTCGGACGGACTCGGCCCCGATGACGTCGTGAAGGTCAACGTCTATCTCACCGACATGGACGACTTCGCAGCGATGAACGAGGTGTATGCCATCCGGTTTGCCCAGCCGTTTCCGGCCAGAACCACGATTGGGGTCGCGTCTCTACCGCTCGGGTCGGCGATCGAGATCGAGCTCATCGCTCAGCGCAGGTGATTCCGGTACGTCTGTCGGTGGTCAGTGTGTCAGGATCGGGAGATATGAATCAGCAGCCGATGATCCAGCTCGAAGCAAGCGATGGCCACGTACTCGAGGCCTACGAGGTTCACCCAGAGGGCGCAAGGGCTGCCGTGGTGATCGTCCAGGAGATCTTCGGTGTCAACGCCCACATCCGCTCGGTTGTTGACCGTTACGCCGAGGCTGGTTATCACACCATTGCCCCTGCCACATTTGATCGGGCAGAGCGGGGTGTCGAGCTCGACTACAACGCCGAGGGGATCGAGCGGGGTCGGGAACTGGCGACGAGCATCGGTAT
>CAZYLX010000958.1:0-1769 GCA_964648595.1 uncultured Acidimicrobiaceae bacterium | reverse complement strand
GTCTCGACACCGACGCTTTGTTACGCAGAGAACCTCACACCCGTCAACGCCTGCCGGGTGTGTGTTGTGGAGGTCGAGAACTCCCGGACGCTCGTGCCGTCATGCTCCCGTCAGGCCGAAGCGGGCATGGTCGTACAGACCGATTCCGAGCGCGTCCGCCACAGCCGCAAGATGGTGCTCGAGTTTCTCGACTCCGGTGTTGACCTGAGCCAGACCACCGACCTCGGCGATGACACACTGGCTCATTGGGCCGCTGAGTACGGAGCTGATGCATCGCGCTACGGCCCAGCCGCTGAGCGGATCGATGAAGAGATCAAGATCCAGGACAACCTCTACATCCGCGATTACGGCAAGTGCATCCTCTGTTACAAGTGCGTCGAGGCGTGCGGCGACGACGCGCAGCACACCTTTGCGATCGCCGTGTCCGGCCGGGGGTTCGGCGCTCGAATCTCGACCGAGTTCGATGTCTCCCTTCCGGACTCCGCCTGTGTGTACTGCGGCAACTGTGTTGCCGTCTGCCCGACCAACGCCCTGCAGTTCAAGACCGAGTTCGATCTCCGCCAGGCCGATACTTGGCATGAGGAAGAGCAGACGGTCACCCGAACGGTCTGCTCCTATTGCGGGGTTGGCTGCAACCTCGAACTGCACGTGCAGGACAACACGATCGTCAAGGTCACCAGTCCCAATGATCACAGCGTCACCAGCGGCCACCTCTGCATCAAGGGCCGCTTCGGCTGGAAATACGTCCAACCAGCGTGACCGCTTCGGTCTGACGGCCTCCTCGAGATTGAGTCGGATGCCTCATGTGACGACTGGCACGAATGTGGGACCCTGAACGGACGGCCACTCAACGGCGAGTGACCAATCAGGGAGTCCCACATGTTCTCCATTCCATTCGACGGTCCGAGCTTCGTCGGCAGGCGTGCGGTGGTCCACACCGACGTCGGCATTCTGCGAGGCATGGTGCGCACGTTCACGAGCGAGGGGCTCGACATGCTCGTCGAGATGGCCGATGGCCGAACCCGACTCCGCCACTTCGGCAGCGAACAGCTTCGAGTTGTTGCCCTGGCTTGACCGGCGCGCTCAGGCCAGGTTCTCTTCGAGCCACCGATTCCAAAACACCTGGTTCGGATCCCAACGTCGACACAGCTCGACGAACCGCTGACGGCGGGCATCATCGATGCCGGTTGCGCCGGTCGAGAACACCTTCCCGAGGTGAGCCCTCGGGGCGAATGGGGCGAGCGCAAGCTCGACCACACCGACCGCTTCTGCGACCTCTCGTGACCGGTTCATCCAGGTGAAGTGCAAGCTGACGGTGTCCTGACCGAACTGAGGGCTGAGCAGCAACTGGTCGGCGGCGACGGCTCGGATCTCACTCACCATCAACACGTCCCGGAACTGGTCGGCGACGGATCGGATTGCGTCGACGGCGGCCGCCCCTTCGCTCGCAGGCACATGCCACTCCGACTGGATCTCATCGCCGCTGCTTGGAGTGAAGCCGGCACGGAAATGCGGGAGCCGCTCATGCCATGGCCCAGGCGCGCCGAGCTGAGGCGTGCAGTTGGTCGAATCGTGGCCGGGAATGGGATGACGGCCTGTCGACGCAGGCGACGTTCCGGCGAGCTCGGTCGGACGCGCCCCAACCCGCTGTTTGCACCAGACCTCGCCGACCGTCGCCCCCCACGTCGTGAACACGCTGACACTCGTCGCCGAAGCCAAGATCTCTTCGAGGCGGGTGAAGAGATCGTTCCATTCGAGGCCATCGAACA
>CAZYLX010000957.1:0-1775 GCA_964648595.1 uncultured Acidimicrobiaceae bacterium | reverse complement strand
GAGGTCTTCGATGGGGACGAGCAGCGGGATGAACGACTGCCATGCCGGGATCGTGAAGGCATTGATCAGGCCGCCGATCGCAGCAACGGCAACGATGACCTCCGGCTTGCGTTGGCCCGAGGCGTACGTCGCCCAGAGCCCGAGCGCCGCTGTTGCCGAGAGTGTCTGGCCGATGATCAGGACCTTCCTCCGGTCGAAGCGGTCGGCGACGTTCCCGGCGATCGGACTGAGCAGGACCGAAGGAAACAGTGAGGCAAACGCGGCGATCCCGGCCCATGCCGCCTGATCGGTGATCTGCAGCAGCACGTAGGGCAGCGTGAGGTTCTGTAGCCATGTCCCGGAGTTCGAGACGAGCGCTCCGAGCCAGAACCGTCGGAAGTTCTGATGCCGGAAGGCTCGCAGGCCATGGGAGAACCCGCTTGGCCCCTTGCTCACCTGGCGGCTCAGCTCGGCATGGTGAAGACGACCAGCACCGTGCACCCGTTGGTGGTGCGGAATTCTTCGTGTGGTGTTCCTGGCGCTGCCGTATAAGCGTGACCGGCCTCCATCGCAACGCCCTGGGCCAGGAGGTCGCCCTCGAGCACGTAGAGGTACTCAGGGTTCTCGTCGTGATGATGGAGCTTCCCGTCGTAGCCGGCGTCGAATCGGGACAGCGTGAAGGCCTGATTACCGATCAGTCCGAGCATCTTCAGCGACACGTCATCGCTGACGGCCTGCCAGTCCATCGTGTTCGTGTCGGTGAATGTCCAGCCCTCGGGTGTGTTGCTCATGAGCGCACGCTAGGCGAACGGCTGCTGGTGGGCAGAACCCATCGCCGGTCAGCGCGTAGTGTTGCGGCATGACAGAACTTCTTGACGCGGCAGCTGCGGTGAACGCCCACGTGGTCGAACTCCGGCGGGCGATCCACCGCGAGCCCGAACTCGGGCTCGATCTGCCGAAGACGCAAGCAAAGGTCCTGGATGCGCTGACCGGTCTTGGTCTCGATGTCACTCTGGGGACATCGACCACGTCAATCGTCGCCGATCTGGACTGCGGCGATGGGCCAACCGTCTTGCTGCGCGCCGATATGGACGCCCTGCCGTTGACCGAAGCGTCCGGCGAGCCCTTTCTCTCCGAGATCGAAGGCGCGATGCACGCGTGTGGCCACGACGGCCACACGGCAATGCTCCTCGGTGCCGCGAAGATTCTGACCGAACGCCGAAGCGAACTGCACGGGCGGGTCAGATTCATGTTCCAACCAGGTGAGGAGGGATTCCACGGAGCCGAGTACATGATCGACGAGGGTGTTCTCGAGGGCGTCGACCGGTGTTACGCCTTGCACTGCACCACCAACCTCCCGGCCGGCGTCCTTGCCGGTCGCGCTGGGCCGATGCTTGCCAGCGCGGACGAGTTCCACGTGGCCCTGGGGCGGGTCGAAGCGCAGGAGGGTGTAGTTTTTCTCGTCCTGGTGGAGGACGACGAGGCCGAAGGGCTGCCCGCCGATGGAGCGCGCGGCGGCCTCGAAGCTGTAGTTGCGCCAAGAGGGATAGCCGGTGAGCGCGAGGGCGGGCTTCTCGGCACTGCCCACGCCGAGGAACGAGAAGGCGTTGGCGCTGCGGGTGGCGTCGAAGGTCTTGCGGATCGTCAGTTCGCGGATCTTCCAGTCGCCGGCGGCCAGGTCCCACGGGCCGGGCTCCCGTTGGGTGCGCATGAAGTCGTCGTGGAAGTACACGTCGGGCAGGGCGCGAGCCACGGTCTTCGTCGAGCCGGCTTCGGGAATCACCCCGGTGATCGAC